>CAZIVK010000051.1:0-8585 GCA_964542515.1 uncultured Oscillospiraceae bacterium
AATCCCATTATAATGATATAATATTGTTAAAAGTGAAAAGGATGATGATAATGGCTTACACCATAGCTGTCGCCGGAAAAGGTGGCACCGGAAAGACCACAATAAGTGGCCTGATAATAGACTATCTCGGCAAAAAGGGCCTGGGGCCCATACTGGCAGTTGATGCAGACGCAAACTCAAACCTCAATGAGGTGCTAGGGGTGGATGTGAAGACAACCCTCGGTGAAATACGTGAGGAAATTGCCCGCTCCGAACAGGCTGATGGCAAACCAATTCCTGAAGGCATTACAAAAGCGGACTATATGGACATCAGGTTCAACTCTGCACTGGTTGAGGATGATGAGTTTGACATGGTTGTTATGGGTAGGACCCAAGGCCAGGGCTGCTACTGCTTTGTAAACGGTGTGCTAACAAACCAAATAGAAAAGTACTCCGCTAACTACAAATATGTCGTTGTGGACAATGAGGCCGGAATGGAACATATCAGCCGCGGGGTGCTCCCCGGAGCGGATATAATTCTTCTGATCAGTGACTGCTCCAGAAGAGGTATTCAGACTGTCGGCCGCATATCTAAAATGATAAAGGATTTGAAACTTGCTGCCAAGGAGGTAAAGCTCATTGTCAATCAGGCGCCGGGTGGGGAACTAAATGAAGGCATCACATCGGAAATTGAAAAGCAGGGCCTAGACCTTATAGGGGTCATACCCCGAGATGAGCTTGTATTTGAATTTGACAGCAAAGGAAAGCCCACTGTACAGCTTCCGGAGGACTCTGCATCAAAGGTTGCCCTCAGGGAGATAATGGTAAAGCTCGGGCTATAAAAATTACTGGGAAGGGATCACAATATGTCATTTAAAAGAATACCTCAAGTTTTTAACAATCCCATCAACACAGTTGAGCTAGGTGTAGGGGAAGAAAAGATTGAAATTGGCGGAGAAACCACATTTCCGCTTTTCACCTTTGACGCATCCACAAAAGTCACTCCTAAAATAGGGGTTGAAATTACAGATTTAGGTGAATCCGCATCAACACCCGCACAGATGGCCATCAGGGCATCTGAAATGGATGGCGCAGACTTTATCTGTCTGAGGCTTGAAGGGGCGGACCCAAACGGAGCAAACAAGTCGGTAGAGGAATGCGTCCAGGTAGCGGTAGACGTATCAAATGCCTGTGCTAAGCCTATAGTAGTTACTGGTTGTGGTAACTTTGATAAGGATGCCACCCTTTTTGAGAAGATTGCCGAGGCACTAAGCGGCAAGAACGTACTGTTTCTCTCCGCAAGGGAGGAAAACTACAAAAAGGTAGGTGCAGCAGTTGGACTTGCTTACGGGCAAAAGGTTGGAGCTGAATCCTCTGTTGACATCAACTTGGCAAAGCAGCTAAATGTGGTACTCACTCAGCTCGGAGTGAATGCAGCAAATGTTGTTATGAACCTGGGTGCAGCCGCAGCAGGTTACGGTTTTGAGTATTTGATATCCACGGTTGAGCGTGTCAAAAGCGCTGCACTAGCACAGAATGATGCAATGCTTCAGATGCCCGTTATAACCCCGGTTGCAAGTGAAACATGGTCGGTAAAAGAGTCGATATTCCCTGAATCAGAAATGCCTGAGTGGGGTCCTGCGGAAGAACGCGGCATACATATGGAGGTATCCACTGCTGCCGCATGCCTAGCTGCCGGATCCAATGCAGTTATTTTGAAACATCCCCGGTCAGTTGAGACTATCTCAAGGCTGATCAGGGAATTGATGTAAGGGGGTTACCACTATGGCACTTAAAGGTCTAGATATTTTTAAGATTACACCAAAAACAAACTGCAAGGACTGTGGTTTTCCCACCTGTATGGCATTTTCTATGAAGGTTGCTACGGGTGCTGCGTCCCTTGATAAGTGTCCACATTTATCTCAGGAGGTTTTGGATAAGCTGTCTGAAGAAACTGCGCCCCCCATGAAAACTATAAAAGTGGGCACAGGGGAAAGTGAATACACCCTTGGCGGTGAGACGGTACTGTACCGTCATGACAAGACTTATGTAAACCGTAACAGGTTTGCCATATCTGTTTGTAATGCAGCAAGTGATGAGGCAAATCAGCGCAGTTTTTCTAATCTTGATGAGATTGACTACGTGCGGATAGGCGAAAGAATGCACGCGGAGTTTATTTATGTAAACTACGTGGAGGGCAAGGGAGTGGAGAGGTACTTAGACCTTGTTGAACGTGCAGTTGCTACCGGTCGTGCAATGGTAGTGAGTTGCACAAATCCTGAGGTTGCTGCCAAAGCACTTGAGCTCTCCAAGGATGCAAAGCCAATTCTTAATGGTGCAGACAGTCAAAATTATGAGGAGATGAACTCACTAGCTGTAAAGTACTCTGTGGTTCTCGGTATACGTGGAAATGATCTTAATGAACTCTACGAAACCACCTCCAAGGTGGAGGCACTTGGAAACAAGAACCTCATTCTGGATGTGGGAATGAAGTCTATCAAGGAGGCTTTTTCCAACGCTGTCCAGATACGTCGCGCCGCACTGAAAAATTCTGACCGCACCTTTGGATATCCCAGCATCGTAAATATTGGTAGACTTGCTATTGACGACCCTCTTATGCAGACGGCGCTGGCATCGCTATTTACGCTTAGATATGGATCTGTCCTGGTGTTAGATCCAATGAGTTATGCACAGGCACTGCCACTCTACGCTCTGAGACAAAACGTCTTTACCGACCCCCAGAAGCCCATGAAGGTTGAGCCGGGCGTCTACCCCATAAACGGTGCTGACGAAAACTCTATCTGCGCTCTGACTGTGGACTTTGCTCTAACTTACTTTATTGTATCCGGTGAAATTGAGCGCTCGGGAGTTCCTGTAAATCTTCTAATCACTGATGCTGGCGGATACTCGGTACTGACTGCCTGGGCTGCCGGTAAGCTTAGCGCATCATCTATTGTAAAATTTATCAAGGAGGGTGACATTGAGAGCAAAATTAAGAACAGAACCCTCCTTATACCCGGCAAAGTGGCGGTACTTAAGGGTGAGCTTCAAGAGAGCCTGCCCGGTTGGGACATAGTAGTGGCTCCCAATGAGTCCATGCAGCTGACCCAGTTCCTTAGAGGGTAATTTTGACAGGAGGAAAGAAAATGTCCAAATTTGTAGTAATTGGTGAAAGAATTCACTGTATATCTCCTTCAATTCGCAGAGCATTTAGCGAGATGGATCCCGCACCAATTTTAAAGCGCGCAAAGGAGCAAATTGATGCCGGTGCCCAGTATATAGATGTAAATATAGGACCTGCTGAAGCAAACGGTGCTGACCTCATGAGGTGGGTCGTAAAGCTCCTTCAGGAGAACTTTGACAACATTCCTTTGGCACTAGATACAGTCAATACCAAGGCAATAGAGGCGGGCATATCGGTTTATAACCGCCAAAAGGGCAAGCCAATAGTTAACTCGGCAAATGCCGGTGATAGGATTGAAAACATTGACCTTGCAGCAGCCAATGACGCCATTGTTTTTGCACTGTGCTCCTCTGAAGGTATCCCCGCTGACAATGATGAACGTATGGTACACTGCCAGACAATGCTTGAGCGCGGAATGATGCTTGGAATGGATCCGGAGGATATCTGGTTCGACCCGCTATTCCTTGTGATAAAAGGGATGCAGGAGAAGCAGAAGGATGTCCTTGATGCAATCCGTATGATCAGCGATATGGGCCTGAAGAGCACCGGTGGGCTTTCAAATGTCTCAAACGGTATGCCAAAGGCGATAAGGCCCATTGTGGACTCCACCATGCTTGCCATGGCCATGCAGAGCGGACTCACATCAGCTATTGCAAACCCCTGTGATAAAAGACTTATGGAGACAATAAAATCCTGTGATGTGATAAACAACAATTTGCTGTACGCCGACTCATTCCTAGAGCTGTAAATAGAGCCATATACTGTAAATAAACCCATATATTAAGTACAATATTGAGGAGGACATATAATGAGCACATTAACAGATCTCATCTACGCGGGCTCAAATGCAGTTGCCGGACTGACAGAGGCAGCAGTAAACGATGCCATCGAAAAGAGCGGTGCGGACACAAAAGTGGCGTTCCCGGATACCGCCTACTACCTTCCTACAATTTATGCGGCAACAGGTGTCAAGGTTAAAACTCTTGGAGATCTCCCCGCTTGTGTAGGTGTACTTAAGAGCTTAATATCAAATAAAGAGGACCTGGGTGAGGCACTAAACGCCGGTTTAGCCACCGCAGTAGGAGCAGAAATCCTTGAAGCCCTCAAGTTTGTGGGTGACACACCTGCGTACAGTACTCCTACAGAAAGTGGCATAGGATTTGTACCGGACCCCATCATCCGGTCACTGGGAGTCCCGCTCGTAACTGGAGATATGCCCGGTGTAGCCGTTGTAATAGGTGAAGCATCCAATTCCTCGGACGTTGCAATGATTGTTAAGGACTACCAGAGCAAGGGTATTTTGACCTTCCTTATTGGAAATGTTATAGAGCAAGCTGCTGAGCAAGGCGTTAAAATGGGTGTGGACTTCCGTGTAGTTCCCCTCGGTCATGACGTCACCTCCGTTATTCACGCTGTCACCGTTGCAATACGCGCAGCACTAATATTTGGAAACCTACAGCCCGGAAATCTGCCTGAGCTCCTTGCATACACTAAGGAACGTGTTCCGGCATTTGTCAACACATTTGGAGCACTAAATGAGGTTGTAGTTTCAGCAGGAGCCGGTGCCATTGCACTGGGGTTCCCGGTTATTGTAGACGTTGATCTGGGGGACATACAGGTAGCAGGTGCTTTGGAGTCCTGTACAGACCACACGCTCACCGTACAAAAGTCACTAGAATTAAGAAACATAAAGATAAAGGTTACAGAGCTCCCCATACCCGTAGCATTTGCTTCCGCCTTTGAGGGTGAGGTCATCCGCAGAAAAGATATGCACGCCGAGTTTACGGTAGGTGAGCATCTGACATGTGAGCTGGTGGCCATGAGGGACCCAGACGACATAACGGATCACAAGATCACTATAATTGGCCCTGAAATAGACGGGGACAGCCCGGTTGAACTTCCCCTGGCAATATATGCTGAGGTTACAGGCGCCAAAATGCAGGCAGACTTTGAACCCGTCATTGAAAGAAAGATACACTACTGGATAAACTACATGGAAGGTGTAATGCACACCGGACAAAGAAACATGCTCCGTGTCAGAATCAGTAAGGACTCCTATGAAAAGGGTCTGCGCATGGAACACTTTGGAGAAGTGGTTTACAACATGATTATGAACGACTTTGAAAGCGTTGTAGACAAATGCCAGGTCACTATAATAACAGACGATGCTAAGGTACGTGAACTTCTGAACACAGAAGCTATGCCAAGGTACACAGCAAGAGACTCCCGCCTTGCATCCCTCACAGATGAAAGTGTGGATGAGTTCTATACCTGTACGCTATGCCAGTCATTTGCGCCTGCACATGTCTGTGTTGTTACACCTGAGCGCCTCGGACTCTGTGGAGCGGTAAGCTGGCTTGACGCCAAAGCAACCAAAGAGCTAGAGCCTGCCGGAACAGCCCAGCCTATATTTAAGGAACATATGATAGATGAACAGAAGGGCATATTTGAATCCATTAACAAAGCCGTTGAGGAGGCTTCCCATGGTACAGTTTCCAGAGTATCCCTTTACTCACTCCTTGAGGACCCAATGACCAGTTGTGGTTGCTTTGAGTGCATCTGCGGCATTATGCCTGAATCCAACGGAGTTGTAATTGTTAACCGTGAATTCAGAGGCCAGACACCTGTAGGCATGACCTTTGGAGAGCTCGCATCTATGACTGGTGGCGGAGTTCAGACACCCGGATTCATGGGACACGGCAGACACTTCATAGCCTCTAAGAAATTCATTAGCGCAGAGGGCGGCTTTGAGCGCATAGTCTGGATGCCAAAGGAACTTAAGACGGACGTCTCTGAACGCCTCAACAAACACGCAAAGGAACTATTTGGAATAGACAACTTTACAGATATGATCTGTGATGAAACAATTGCCACAGAGTCTGAGGATGTAGTGGCCTTCCTTACAGAAAAAGGACATCCCGCTCTTGAACTCGACCCAATTATGTAGTTAAGGACAGAAGATGCACAAAGTTACTTTTAAGTCCATAAGCAGCGGAGACCTAACCGTCTCCGCTGCTTATGGTGACAACCTATTGGAAACCGCCCGGAACGCAGGCATACCCATAGATGCACCATGCTCAGGCGCGGGCACATGCGGTAAATGCAAAGTGCAGTTAGTTGAGGGCTCGCTGAACTCAGAAATGAACCGCCACATAAAGGAGTCGGAGTACTCACAGGGATACAGGCTTGCGTGTTGTAGCACGGTGTCCGCTGACGCAGTTATTCTTGTACCCAAAGGTACCTCCGCCTACCTAGACAACATGAGAATTGCCGACCTCAGCTCAGAAAAGGAGATCAATGTTTTCACCCAAATCAATAAGGATCTAACATACGCAGGTATAAATTTTAAGAATAGCTTTGAAATAGTAAGAGTTGAAATGTCAGAACCCAATAATGACGACACAATGCCAGACACAGAACGCCTCACACGTGCTCTTAAATCTCAAACAGGGCTAGACAAAGTCACCATTTCCTACACCGCTCTGAAAAAACTGCCTGATACCCTCAGGAATAGTAATTTCGGCATATCATGTGTACTGAGCCAAGAAGACGGTGAAGCATATGTCCACAATGTATGTAGTGAAGCTAACCCCCAAGTATACGGCATAGCCGTGGACATAGGTACAACATCTGTTACTGCCATGATTATAGATATGCTAAAAGGGGACATCATAGCTAAAGCGTCCGCAGGAAACGCGCAGATACGCTTTGGAGCTGATGTTATCCACCGTATTGTTGAGCAACAACGTGAAGATGGAATTAAAAGGCTTAAGAATGCAATTGTAGAGGAGACCATAAACCCCTTAATAGCGCGGATGTGTGAAAGCTCGGGCATTAATAGCAGTGACATATACCGTATAAGCATTGCGTCAAACACCACTATGAACCACCTATTGACAGGTGTAAATACAAACTACCTCCGCATGGAGCCCTTTATACCAGTGTTCTTTGAAATGGACTCACTTAGAACTGCGGATTTAGACATAAAAATAGACCCCCATGCCAAAGTGCTGATAGCACCAAATGTAGGGAGTTATGTAGGCGGTGATATAACCGCAGGCACACTTGCAAGTATGATCTGGAGCAAGCCAGGGTTCTCTCTTTTTGTGGACCTGGGAACCAACGGAGAAATAGTATTTGGCAATTCAGACTTCCTTATGAGCTGCGCCTGTTCAGCGGGGCCTGCCTTTGAAGGAGGGGACATAAGCTGCGGAATGCGTGCTACAGACGGTGCCATTGAAGCCGTTACCATAGATGCTCAAACACATGAACCCAACTTAAGCGTCATTGGAAACACCAAGCCTGTAGGTATTTGCGGCTCCGGAATTATTGATGCCGTTGCAGAGCTCTACCGTACAGGAATTATTGACTCCAAGGGGAAGTTTGTTGTGGAGGGCCCACGGGTAAAGCGTGACAAATACGGAATTGGCAGTTACATCCTTAGTTTTCCAGAGGATAATGAATCAGGTAACCTTGAGCTGAATGAGGTTGATATAGACAACTTTGTCCGTGCAAAAGGCGCAGTTTATTCCGCAATAAAGGTAATGCTTGAGAGCCTTGGCTTTGACACTGATATCATTGAAAACGTTTATATTGCAGGAGGCATAGGCAGTGGCATTAATATTGAAAGTGCAATACGCATAGGGATGCTCCCTGACATTCCTCGGGGCAAATACCACTATATAGGAAATTCAGCTCTTGCAGGTGCATATGCTTTATTAATGTCATCTGACGCAGAGCAAAAGATCCATGAAATAGCAAGAAACATGACCTACATTGAACTCAGCACAGACAGCCGCTACATGGATGAGTTCATAGCAGCTTGCTTTATACCTCACACCAACAGATAGGAGATGCGTATATGGAATTTTTGAGAGCTCTTGAGGCTTTGCGTACACCTTTTTTTGATAGGGTGTTCTCTTTGATTACTTTTTTAGGCGATGAGACCATTATTCTTGGTGTTGCATTTCTGCTCCTGTGGTGCGTGGACAAACGTATGGGTTATTACATTATTTACACCACAATAACCGGTATAATGGTTAATCTCTTTTTGAAGGGTATCTTTAGCATACCCCGTCCATGGGTAAGAGACCCGCAGTTCACCATAGTTGAAAGTGCGCGGGAAGCCGCTTCGGGGTACTCGTTTCCCAGTGGGCACACCAAAAACTCTACAGTGTTCTACGGGTCTATTGCAAGAACCCAGAAAAATTTAATTGTACGCCTAGTCCTAATAGCAGTTATATTTCTAATTGGTTTCTCCCGCATGTATTTGGGGGTACACACACCCGCAGATGTTATAGTATCATGGTCTCTAGGTGCAGCATTAGTTTTTGTCATGTACCCTCTGGTAAACAAAGCTCTTGAGGACAAGAAGTGGGCCCTTATTCTTAACTTTACCATATTTGCACTTTCAGTGGGAGTG
>CAZIVK010000052.1:0-8562 GCA_964542515.1 uncultured Oscillospiraceae bacterium
GAACAGCCATAACAGCTCCGGTGCCGTATCCGTAAAGAACATAGTCACCGATGAAAATGGGGATTTTTTCACCATTGAAAGGGTTAATTGCGAAGCTGCCGAGTTTAACACCGGTTTTTTCTTTTTCCTCGGCTTCCATTTGCATCAACCATTTTTTGCCGCCGGAAGTCAATTGCCCGGCTTCTCAAGGGCTTCAGATTTCCTGTGAAGGGGACATCTGCGGAGCAATAACACTGGAAATACTTAACGCATGCACATTTGGAGAGGATCCACAGTTTTTTGCGGACCTCACTATCCGTCACCCTGAAAATGACAACGCAGAACTACTTTGGCACTGTGGTCCATTCCCATATGCACTTAAGGATGAAGGCTCAAAAGCGTCTTTAGTCTCATTCAATGGTAGCTGGGAGCTAAAGAAGGGTAACATCACCATTTGTCGTTTTGACAGTATCAATGGGGAGTACTACCTCTTTGCAGGGGAAGGTAAAGCAACAGATGGCCCGGAAACAACCGGAACCTATGTCTGGTTTCAAGTTGATGATTGGGCAAAGTGGGAGGAAAAGCTGGTATTTGGACCGTACATACACCATGTAGGCGGTACATATGGTAATTACATGCCTGTGCTCCGTGAAGCAGCGCGCTTCCTAGGCCTTAAATTTGACTCTCCCGGTATGCCTGAAGTACATAGCTTGTAAGAATTGGTGAAAAACTAATGAAAATGCTTGATACTGATGTTAGACAAACCAGAGGGGTTATCTTTGGGTGTCAGAGGTTTTCTATAAATGACGGTCCGGGTATCCGCACATCTGTCTTTTTGAAGGGGTGCAACCTCCGTTGCGCCTGGTGCCACAATCCGGAAGGTTTGTCCGTAAAGCCGGAGCTGGCATTTAACCCGAATAAATGCATAAGCTGTGGTTCCTGTGTTAAAGTATGTGCATTTGGTGCTCATAAAATGATTGACAATAAGCATATCTTTGACAGAGATGTATGTACAGTGAACTCAAAGTGTGTTGAGGTTTGTCCCGCAGCAGCGCTCACATTACATGGGACTTCCGCTACCGCTGAAGAGGTGGCTAATATGGTTTTACGCGATCGTATTTATTACGATGAGTCTGGCGGAGTAACACTGTCCGGCGGTGAGGCTCTTCTGCAAACGGATTTTGCATTTGCTATTCTGAAGTTGTGTAGAGCTGAAGGTATCCACTGTGCTGTGGAAACACATGGTATGCATCATTTCTCAGTTTTTGAAAAAGTAATGCCGCTAGTGGATCTGTTCCTTTTTGACTACAAGATGACAGATGCAGTTATGCTAAGAAAACATACCGGGGCAGATAAACAGCGCGTAATGGGAAATCTTAAGAGGTTGCACGACGCAGGCGCCAACGTGTATGTCAGGTGTCCAATTATTCCCGGACTAAATGATAATGATGAACATTTAAGAGCTATTGCGCAACTAACAAAAGACATGCCATACCTGGGCGGAGTTGAACTTCTACCATATCACAATCTTGGGACATCCAAATCATCATACATAGGTGTGGATCAGAAGGAGTTTACAACACCGGATCCTGATAGAATGAAAGAACTAAATAAGGCCATCCGCAGTTACGGAGGGCGTCTAATCTTCGTAGAATAGGGGGAGAGAAGTTGAAAGATATCATCCTTGCATTTGACGTAGGAACAAGTAGCGTCAAATCCTCTATGTTTGAATCTGATGGACATCAAGTTGCATCTGCTACGGCTCAGTACAGCACATATGTCCCAAAAACCGGTTACGCCGAGCAAAACCCAGAGGACTGGTGGGAAGGGATAGTTAATACCACACGTGAGCTGGTGGAGAGAAACCCTGAAGCTGCGCGGAAAATTGCAGCTATAGGTGTGAGTGGGCATATGCTGGGCTGTATACCTGTGGATACAGATGGAAGAGCGCTTCACAATGCAATGATCCATTCGGACTCACGGGCTTCGAAACAATTTGAAAGGATCTCAGCATCTATCGGCGCAGACAGGATGTATCACCTATCCGGGAACATTCTCGATGCACGCTCCAGTCTTTGTAAAATCCTATGGCTCAAGGAGGAGACCCCTGATATCTACAGTAATACTGCAAAGTTCTTGCAGGCAAAGGATTTTATAGTGGCCAGACTCACTGGGAATATTGACACAACAGACTTCTCAGACGCCAGCCACGGTGAACTTATTGACATTAAGAAACTTGTCTATGACGCATCCGTTTTTAATGATCTTGGAATTGATATGTCTAAGCTTCCCCAGTTACACCGAAGCATTGATGTTGTAGGAACCCTCACCTCTGAAAGGGCTAAAGAACTGGGGCTAACCCCAGGTATTCCTGTTATAGCCGGAGGGGGGGATGGCCCCTGCGCCGCAGCAGGTGCTGCCAATACAAACCCAGGGGACATCTACTGCTGTCTGGGCACAACATCGTGGATCGCTGAGTGTTCGGAAGAGCCCTATATAGACGGAGCAAAGAGGATATTCAACATTCCGGACCTGGGAGGGGACACCTACTCGGTATTAGGTACAATGCAAGCAGCAGGGGCATCTCTTACGTGGCTTATGGCCCTTCTGTCAGAGGACAGTATAAAGAACCTTGATTCACTTGCTGACACAGTGCCTGCAGGAAGTAACGGACTGGTGTACCTGCCATATCTAGACGGGGAGCGGTCCCCAATATTTGACTCGGACTCACGCAGCGTATACTTTGGTATATCAAAAATACATAAGAGACAACATTTTATGCGCGCTGCACTGGAGGGTGTGGCTTTTGCTCAGCGGAGTATACTTGACGTTCTGAGGGAGAGACACCCTATAGATAAGATGCGCATAATTGGCGGCGGCTCTAATTCAGAGATATGGAAGCAAATAATTGCTGACGCCTGCGACATTAACCTTGTTGGGATGTCCGTGCCAGCGGATGATGCGGGTTCTATGGGCATTGCTGCTGCCGCGGGTGTAGGAGTAGGCCTATATAAAAATGTGGCTGAAGGGGTTAGGTTCATTAGAGAGACCGACGTGGTTTTGCCCCGAGAGCCAGAAAAGTACAAAACAAACTATGAAGTTTTTTCACAAATCTATCCGCTCACAAAAGAGCTTATGCACAAATTGGGGGGTAAAAGTCTATGAGAGCTGTGGCAGTAATGGAAAAGGGCAAGCTGGAGGTTGTTGAGCTTCCAATGCCGGAATACGGTGAATACGAATGCCTGGTACAAATGACTGCATGCGGGTACTGTAGCGGGACTGACAGAAAGATTGTACACAACAAAATAGCCGATATGGACATTAAGTACCCAACAATCCTTGGACATGAAGCCGTTGGTAGGGTTATAGCATGCGGAGCTAAGGTTGAAAACTTTAAAGTGGGTGACCGTATAGCAAGTCCACTGGGAACAAAGCCACCAGCCCCGTACTCATCAACCTTTGGTATGACTGTGGAGTATGGAGTAGTGCATGATGTTGTGGCAATGGGTCAGGATCCCCTGGACTATTTAAGCAAAAAGATTCCAGACTATGTTAGTGATATTGACGCCGTTATGCTAATAACATTTAAGGAGAACCTCAGCGCACTTAAGAACTTTGGCATGAAGGAGGGCATGGAAGTCCTAATCTATGGTGACGGAGCAGTAGCCAGTGGAGTAGCCCTCTTTGCAAGACTACTGGGAGCAGGTTGGGTCGGTGTCACAGGACATCACGATGACCGCCTGGAGAGACTCGGGGAGATTGCAAATCCGGACTTAATAATTAATTCCCACAAGGTGGATGTTGATGTGGCAATGGAGGACCGCAAAGTTGATCTGGTCATAGACTGTGTAGGCAGTGTGGATGTAATAAAGGAGGGTGCAAGATTTCTTGTGCCAGGGGGCCGAGTGTCTGTATATGGTGTACTAAACAGGGCCACGGCTAATATCAACCTTGTTGATTTGCCAAACAATGTCTGCGTTCAAATGCTGAACTGGCCCTACCACGAACACCGTGAACATGAAGCCGTTCTAGAGATGATAGATAAAAAGAAGTTGAACCCAAAAGACTTTTACAGTCATGTGCTCCCCGTGGAGGATTGCCAAAAAGGGGCTGATATGATTGAAAGCCGGGAGGCGTATAAAGTTATTTTTACCTTTGACTGAACCTAAAACATTGGTTGGAAAGGAGTGTTTATTTTATGTCAACTATATCGGTAGATCGTATGCGTGAACAGACTCAGAAACTCAATGACGCCGGTTTACGTCAGACCCTACTCTATCAAAACCTATCCACATCTCTTAAGGATACGGTTGGTGAGTCCCGCCCAATCCGCCACGCAAAGGCATTTGCATACCATCTTGCTAATGTGGAGCTGCCTGTATTTCCTTCGGATCAGATAGCCGGCTCTGTTACCGGAATGTGGCCTGTGGATGCAAAACGAAATTCTTTACCCTACGAGCATTTTTGTCAAGAGGCTGTATCAGTTTTGGATGAATACCTCAAACTTGCAAAAGAAGGAAAGACACTGGAATACAAACTGCGCGGCACCGCCTTTGAGGACGGCATCTTTAAAGAAAACAGATCCCGCAGCTCTGACCATTACCGCTTTGCCTCACTTATGGCGAGGGACCACTACAACGCAAATATTGCATATCCATTCCTGCAGCGCCTTATCAAAGAGATGACAGAAAAGTACAGAGATGAGAGCTCTTTTGGCGTATCCGGAATTGGAAGCATTTTGGAGCGTCATTTCAACTACTATTACGGTGATGATGTACACGCTCCTGTCGTTGACTTTAACTGGGATATTGCCAATCACACCAATCTGAACTACAAAGATCTCGTGAAACGGGGATATGGAGATATTCTACGTGAAATTGATGAGCGTTTGTCTGCTGCAGAGGATCCTGATAAAAAAATCTTCTATGAATCTACGAAAATCTCAGTTGAAGCAACTATATCATTTATTAAGAAGTATGCCGAAGCGCTGGATAAAGCAGGTAAAGATGAGCTCGCAGCTGTAAGTTATAAGGTTGCCGCGGGTAAACCGGAAACCTTCTTTGAGGCTATACAGCTGGTTTGGTATACGCATCTTATATCAAATCTCAACAACGGTTGTGCTATGAGCTTTTCTCGCTTTGACCAGTATATGTATCCGTTCTATCGGGATGACCTAGAGAGCGGAATCATTACTATAGAACGTGCTAGAGAACTGGTAAGCGCACTATTCTATAAAATGAATGAGCCTAAAATGCGCACTGTTCAGAGCATGACCGTAGGTGGAGTGGATGTTGTTACAGGTGAAGACGCAGCAAATCCACTATCTAAACTGGTTCTGGAAGTAATGGCTGAGCTTAAACTTCCCTATCCAAACCTCTCCTGCCGAATCGATCCCGATAAATCTCCCCAATGGTTATATGATGAGGCTGTACGCACAATCAAGGCAGGTTGTGGCCAACCACTAATATTAAACGATAGTGTCTGGGTGCCAAATCTAGCCAGTACAGGTATGCCTGTTGAAGCAGCTCGGGATTACTACAACCAAGGCTGCACTGAAATAATGATACAGGGCAAGGACAGCAACTGGGCTGGCTGTGGTATGGTTCTATTCCCCAAGTATATCTTAGATCTGCTAAAGGAGACCCATGATAACGGCCTGGTTCTTGAGAGTATGAATGATTTTGTAGATGCCATAGTGCTAAGAATACAGGAGGATGTCCAGGATATGGAAGCGGTTGGAAATGAGATTATCAGCCGCATTCGTAATACATGCCAAGACCCCTTTGCATCTGCCTTAGTGGAGGGTTGCTTAGAAAAAGGCTTGGATTACTTCAAGGGTGGCCCGGTTACAGGAACGCCCATATGTATCTCCGGTCAGGGCTTGGGTACTGCTGCAGACTCCCTCTCAATGATCAAGAAATTTGTATTTGATGAGGGAAAACTGACTCTTCCTGAGCTGTACGATATTCTGCAGAATGATTTTGAAGGCAATGAGCTTCTCCGGCAACAGATTGACTCCTCTATTGAAAAGTTTGGCAATGACAATGATGATATAGACCATATGGCCAAGCGTATGTACGACACCTACTGTTCGAGCGTCAGAAAACTAAACGACCAGCGCAAGTACCCGGATTCCAGGTTCGTCATGAATGTGTTCAGCTACAACGGCCACATATCGCTAGGGGAGGGCCTCGGAGCTACCCCCAACGGGCGTCTGAAAGGCGAACCTATTAGTGACTGCATTGGACCATCACAAGGTGCAGATTGCAACGGACCAACCGCCTTAATTAATTCCGTGCTTAAGATGGATCATACGGACGTCACTGGGTGTTACGCTCTCAACATGAAACTCAACCCATCACTCGTAAAAGATGCCAACGGAACACGGGCATTTACGCAGTTGCTGAAAGCTTACTTACGCAATTATGGGCCTGAACTCCAAGTCAACTATGTAGACGCAGACCAACTAAAAGCAGCACAAGATGATCCCGGCAATCACCGTGATCTGGTTGTCCGCATTGCCGGATACTGTGAATACTTTGTAAACCTCGACCATAAGTTGCAAAATGAGATAATCAAGCGCACGTTACACGAGATGGCATAGTATCTTTCAGGTCTAAACCTGAGAAATATAGAAGGGAGTTAAAGCAAATGAGTAAAATGAAAGCCGGTTTTATTGGGTTCATGCCCTATGGAGAGACAGATGTAAACCCATACGCACTGCTGGAGTCCTATGCAAAGCTTGGTTATAAGGGTTTTGAAGGAGGGGACCTGCTCCTGCGTAGCGGAGATCCTGCTGAAAACCTAAAAAGAGTCCAGTCCTTTGGTATAGAGCCTATAACTATTGGCTATATGAGTATGCCGGGAAGACCCGCTCCAACTGTAGCTGAACTGATCCAGAAAGCAAAGACTATAGGCGTTGACAGCGTTACAACCTATGCCGGGGTTGTTGGCATGCACCGCTTTGGAATGAGACCTGAGAGACCCACATATGACGAGGTCATGCAAGAGATTGAGAACTATGAGGCCATGGCAACAGAGATGGGTAAAGAGGGAATTAGTTTTGTTTTCCACAACCATGACGTAGAGTTTTTGGAGACTTACAGAGGTGTACCTGCATTCTACCTTATGGCCGCCAACACAGAACACCTCAAATTTGAACTCGATGTTGGCTGGTGTACATATGCTGGAAGTAACCCTGTCCGCGTAATTAAGGAATATGGTGACCGTCTCTATGCCCTACACATCAAGGACTTTGTAGATGGAAAGGTTGAGCAGACACTACCTGGTGGCGGCGTAAATGTGATGCCTCGCTTTACTACCCCCGGAACCGGCAAGCTTGATTTGGCCGGCTGCCTTAAGGCAGGGCTTGACTTAGGCCTTGAGTGGGCTATTGTAGAGCAGGATTTCCAATATAATCTCACTCAGTATGAGACACTGAACGCTGCCTACCTCAATATGAAAGAGACCGGATTAGTAGAATAGAAGGAGAGATGTATTATGGCACCAAAAGCGGTAAAAGTCGGCCTGATTGGCTCCGGCGCAATTAGTTACACCTATCTGGACAACATGACCAAGCGCTTCGACATACTCGATGTAGTAGGTTGCTCAGACATTATCTCTGAGCGCAGTGAAAACCGTGCCAAGGAATTTAGCATCCGCCAGATGACCAATGAAGAGATCCTGGCAGATCCAGACATTGAGATTGTTGTCAATACTACCTACCCGCGCTCCCACTACAAAGTTACTAAAGCTGCGCTTGAAGCAGGAAAACACGTACAGAGTGAAAAGATGCTTGCTGTAAACTTTGAAGAGGCAAAAGAACTATATGACCTTGCAAAAGCAAAAGGCCTGCGCCTGGGCTGTGCTCCGGACACCTTCCTGGGTGCTGGTTACCAGACAAGTCGCAAGCTTATAGATGACGGTTTTGTAGGAATCCCGTTGACGGTACACGCAGTTATAGTACGCGGATATCACGACAATGGTAAAGTTGTTCAAGATATTAAGCCTTTTGTTTTGGATGACGGCGGCACAATCCCCTTTGATATGGGCGGATACTACATACATGCAATGGTCAATCTTTTTGGGCCGGTAAAACGCGTAGCGGGATTTGCTCGTAAACATGAAAACAAGATATACCATAACCCCTTCCATCCCAACTACAAGGAGCCTCTTCCAATCAACAGCCCAAGTATACTTCAGGTCTCCCTTGAATTTGAGTGCGGAGTATATGGAACCCTGACCTGTTGCGACGAAGCCTTCTTTGGCCCTGACATCCAGGGAATCACCGTCTACGGCACAAACGGAACACTCGTTTGCCCAGATCCTAACATGTTTGGGGGCCCTGTCAAACTGCTCGCTAACGGCGGAAAAGACTACATAACCATGCCCCTGACACACGGATATTCCGGTGAGGAGCGGGGGTTTGCAATGCCCGGAGCGCAACAGGACTTCATGACCATGATGTGGGGAGCCAGCCGCCGCGGCATAGGTGTAGCAGACATGGCTTGGGCTATCCGTAACGACCGTGAACAGCGCTGCTCCGCAGAGCTTGCACTTCACGCCATAGAAATAATACACGCC
>CAZIVK010000053.1:0-8448 GCA_964542515.1 uncultured Oscillospiraceae bacterium
AATCTGGGCGCTTTTGTTGTGTTCAGTTATATCATATTTGGTGTTAATAATGTGTATTCACATTTTAGCGGATTTGCTCGAGATATTCCTCTGCTTTACGCACACGACCAACCGCAGATATGGATGCTTTACTGAAGTTAAATATTTTGCGAGCTGCGTCTAGGACGGCTTGTTGGTCCACAGCATCATAGCGGCTTATGATTTCCTCAGGGGAGAGTATTTCATTTACAAAGAGCTCTCCGCGGGCAAGGGTATTCATGCGGGAGACAGTACTTTCCAGAGCCAGCAAAACATTTGCTTTGCACTGCTCACGGGCGCGGAGGAGTTCATCTTCCGTGACTCCGTTTTTGAGCAAGTCCTTAATCACCTCAACTATAAGGTTAAGGGCTTCAACTTCTGTCTCTTTGTTTGTGGCGGTGTATATACCAAGTGTTCCTGTGTCCGAGTGTGAGGAAATATATGAATATACGGTGTAACAGAGGCCGCGCTCTTCACGCACTTTTCTGAATAACCTTGAGGACATTCCTCCACCTAAGATGTTGGACATTATATTGTTAGCATAGCGCTCCGAAGCACCAAACTGCGGACCTTCAAAGGCTAATATAATGTGGTTTTGCTCGGTGGACTTCTTTTTTACAACTGAAGCAGGTTTGTATGCTGCTGATTCAGTTTCTTTGGGAGTTCCACCTTCCATTTTTGAGAAAAGCTCTGATATCAGTATAATGTCATCATCTGTGTAGTTACCGGAAAGAGAGATCAGAGTTTTTTCAGGGGAGTAGTACTCCTTGAAATACTGACGCATTGTTTCCCCGGTAATTTTCTTAAGGGTTGCCGGGGTGCCCAGAATAGGGCGGGAGAGAGAGGACGGTGCAAAGACCGCCCCCATTAATATTTCACTTACGAGGTCATCGGGGGAGTCGTTATACATTCCGATTTCCTCAAGTATTACACCACGCTCTGTGTTTACGTCAGACTCACTGAACTTGGAGTTAAATAGCATATCTGCTAGTACTTCAGCGGCATCCGGCAGGTGAGTGTCCAGAACTCGGGCGTAAAAGCATGTACACTCCTTAGTGGTAAAAGCGTTAACTTGTCCACCAATGGCGTCCATAAGCTCTGCAATGTCTGAAGCTGTACGTTTTTCAGTGCCCTTAAACACCATGTGCTCAATGAAATGGGATATCCCGCTGAGCTTTTTAGGTTCATGGCGTGAGCCGTTCATAACCCACACGCCTATTGCTACGGAGCGTACGTGGTCTATTTTTTCATGAAGTATCCTGACACCGTTTGGCAGTGTTATTTTTTGATGCATCTGTTACTCCTTGTGAATTTATTTATATCTGTGGGAGCTCCTTGTTTGCCATTTCAGCCAGGGCGTCTTTACGTGAGAGGTTGATGCGGCCTTTTTCATCTATTTCAAGGACTTTAACCCAGGTTTCGTCTCCAATGTTGAGGACGTCCTCCACTTTGGCTACGCGGCGGTCTTCCAGTTTGGAGATGTGGATGAGACCTTCCTTACCGGGAGCTATTTCAACGAATGCACCAAATGTCATGATGCGTGTAACCTTACCATAGAAGAGGGCTCCTACTTCGGGGTCGTTTACGATGGCTTCAATAATTTTGACAGCGCGACGGCAGTCCTCTATGCTCTGTGAAGATACAAATATATTTCCGTCATCTTCAATGTCAATTTTTGTGTTGGTTTCTGCAGTGATCTTCTGAATAACCTTACCGCCTGATCCAATGACTTCACGGATTTTGTCAGGATCAATTTTCAGGCTGAGCATCTTAGGAGCATATTTGGAAAGCTCTTTGCGGGGTTCAGAAATCACAGGAAGCATGCACTCGTCAAGCATTTCAACTCTTGCCTTGTAGCAGCGGTCAAAAGCTGATTTGATGATTTCAGGTGTCAGACCATCATTTTTCAGGTCCATCTGGATGGCGGTGATGCCCTTTTTGGTTCCGCCGACTTTGAAGTCCATATCTCCATAGAAGTCCTCAACGCCCTGGATGTCTGTGAATGTCATCCATTTATCACCCTCAGTGATGAGTCCGCAGGATATACCTGCAACGGGTGCCTTTATTGGTACGCCAGCGTCCATAAGTGCTAGAGTTGAACCACAGATAGCCCCCTGTGAAGTGGAACCGTTGGAACTCAGAACCTCTGAAACAAGACGGATGCTATATGGGAACTCACTTGTATCCGGAATGACAGGCTCAAGTGCACGCTCTGCAAGTGCTCCATGTCCAATTTCCCTTCTACCTGGGCCACGCAGTCCGCGGGCTTCACCTACGGAGTATGGTGGGAAGTTGTAGTGGTGCATGTAGCGTTTGAAATCATCTGAATAGATGTTGTCCAGCTTTTGCTGGTCTGCAATTGTGCCGAGTGTAGCGGTTGTAAGGACTTGTGTTTGACCACGTGTGAACATACCTGTTCCGTGTACTCTTGGTAGTAGTCCAACCTCTGCTGCCAGTGGGCGTACTTCATCCATAGCGCGGCCGTCAACACGTTTTGACTGTAGGAGCCACTCACGGACAACTATTTTTTGTGTTTTGTAGAGGAACTCCTCAAGCTGTGAGGATGTTTCAGGGTACTCCTCCGAGTATTGGTCTATGATTTCACCGCGGATTACATTCATGCGCTCCTCACGGACGTTTTTGTCCGGAGTGTCAAGAGCGTTGCGGATTTTGTCAATATAGGTTTCTTTGACCATGTTGTAGAGCTCTGCGTTAAAGGAAGCTCTGGCATACTCAAACTTTGGTTTACCAATTTGGCTTACAATGTCATTGATAAATGCTACAATCTTTTTTATTTCAGCGTGGGCAAGCAAAATAGCTTCATACATTTGGTCCTCTGGAACTTCATGAGCGCCTGCTTCAATCATGACAACCTTTTCAGCGGTGGCGGCAACAGTGAGGTCCAAAGTGGAAACTTCACGCTGTGCTTGATTTGGGTTGATGACAAAGTTTCCGTCCACAAGGCCTACGGAAACGCCACCAATAGGTCCGTTCCATGGGATGTCCGATATAGATGTGGCGAGGGAAGCACCCAACATGGCAAGAGTGTCCGGCGCCACGTCAGGATCAGACGACATAACTGTGCATGTGATGGCTACGTCATTCCTCATATCATTTGGGAAAAGAGGGCGCATTGGACGGTCAATGAGACGTCCTGCTAGTGTGGCTTTGTCACCTGCGCGGCCTTCCCGGCGTGTGAAGGAACCGGGGATGCGGCCAACGGAGTAAAGTTTCTCCTCAAAGTCCAAGGACAGTGGGAAGTAGTCTATACCCTCACGGGCGCGTGCGGATGCTGTTGCGGTTACGAGTATAGCTGTTTCACCGCTGCGGCACATGACGGCGGCGTTTGCCAGTCCTGACATTTTACCGGTTTCAAATGTTACC
Source organism: uncultured Oscillospiraceae bacterium (assembly GCA_964542515.1). Taxonomy (GTDB): domain Bacteria; phylum Bacillota; class Clostridia; order Oscillospirales; family JAAYOS01; genus CAZIVK01. Next base: position 3,403 of record CAZIVK010000053.1, read on the forward strand.
TTTTTTCCGGCTATGTCCAGAGTGAATTCTCTGTAGTTTGGAAATAGTTTACTGTTCATTAAATAACCTCCTGTTATTTTGAAGGAGAGACCTTTAGCACTTGAATCCGGCACCGATACCCTCAGTAGCAGATTCAACTGCTAAAAGGACTCCTCTCTTCTTGCTTCTTACGACTAGTTTATGTGGAAACGACAGCAGAAGGAGCAATGCTCCCCCCGCTGCCGGCGTGCCCAATTACTTTCTTATGCCTAGTTTTGCAATAATTGCGCGGTAGCGCTCAATGTCCTTTTTCTGGAGATAGTCCAGAAGGCGGCGACGTGTTCCAACCATTTTCAACAGGCCACGGCGTGAGTGGTTGTCATGCTTATGAACTTTCAGATGCTCTGTCAGCTCAATAATACGCGCACTTAGGATAGCAATTTGAACCTCAGGGGAGCCTGTGTCAGTCTCATGAGTTCTGTTGCTTACGATTACGTCCGTCTTTTTTTCTTTTCTGATCATGTAAATCACCTTTCTGCGCCGCTTTGGGCGCTTTGACATATCCATGTGGCGGAGTAACGGGCGGGTGATCCCCAAAAGGCTTTTCTCCACGCAACCCAGCTACAGGACTTGGCAGTCACTAATTGTATCACACAACATTTGCTTTGTAAACACGAAAAAGCAATGTGACACAAATATTCTGCCACGTTTCGTAAAAAATATTAATAATTGCTCTTGTTTAGTTAGCATAACCTTATTATAATGTAAGGACAGATATTATAATGAAAACTGAGCATAGGTCTCAGCTAATTTACAAAAGTAAGGAGTCGCCCAAGAATGCCAGAAAAATTTGTTTATGCAGATAATGCGGCTACCACGCCGCTTTCAGATGTGGCTTTTGCAGCCATGGAACCTTGGCTCAGGGGTAAAGTAGGAAACCCATCAAGCATATATCGTATAGCCCGTGAAGCTCGTATTGCTGTTGACGCAGCACGTGGGGACATCGCCGCCGCTATAGGAGCAAAGCCAGAGGAAATCTATTTCACCTCCGGCGGTACGGAATCGGACAACTGGGCTATCAAGTCCACTGCACATGCCTACAAAAAGAAAGGCATGCACCTAATCACAACAGCCATTGAACACCACGCCGTAACTGAGTCAATGGAATCCCTCCGGGCAGAGGGCTATGAAATCACCTACCTGCCTGTGGATGAGTACGGCCTTGTAAGTCCGGATACCCTTGAAAAGGCCATACGTCCGGACACCATCTTAATATCCATTATCCTTGCCAACAATGAAATTGGTACTATTCAGCCCATCAAGGATCTCGGCGCTATAGCCCGTGAACACAAAGTTGTTTTTCACACGGACGCCGTTCAGGCCGTTGGTCATATACCAATTGATGTAGTGGACATGAACATTGATATGCTCTCAATGAGCTCCCATAAGTTCTATGGCCCACAGGGTGTCGGCGCACTGTATGTCAAGCGCGGAACGCGTCTAAACCCCATCATCCATGGCGGAGGCCATGAAAGGGGAAAGCGCTCAGGCACTGAAAACGTTGCCGGTATCTGCGGTATGGCCGCTGCACTAAAGCACGCTGCCCAAACAATGCCTGAAACCTCAAAGCGTATTGCAGCCCTGCGTGACAGGCTACTGTCAAAACTGCTGACCATCCCACATTCTAAACTCACAGGGCATCCCACCCAGCGTCTGCCCGCCACAGCTTCAATCGTCACAAAATACATTGAAGGTGAATCAATAATCCTGCTGCTGGACAACCAAGGTATCTGTGCATCGTCCGGCTCGGCCTGCACATCGGGCTCACTGGAACCTTCCCACGTTCTCCTTGCAATCGGCCTGCCTCATGAGGTCGCCCACGGATCGGTCCGCCTCACCCTTGGTGAAGACGCCACTGAAGCTGATGTTGACTACATCGCAGAAAAACTTCCACCAATCGTTGAACGCCTCCGCGCCATGTCGCCCATTTGGAAAGGGTAATTAAACACGGTGACGGTTTCATTGTAAAATTATAATTCGGAAAGGAATTGCTTATGTTATATTCAGATAAAGTACTAGACCACTTCAACAACCCCCGCAACGTCGGAGACCTCGCAGATGCTAACGGTGTTGGTATGGTTGGAAACGCAAAGTGCGGGGACATCATGCAGATGTTCCTTAAAATAGAAAATGAGGTCATTGTTGACGTGAAGTTCAAAACCTTTGGCTGCGGTGCGGCAGTCGCCACATCCTCCATGGCCACCGAACTCATTAAGGGCATGAAACTTGAGGATGCCCTCACTCTCACAAACAAGGCCGTTATGGAAGCACTGGACGGACTACCCCCAGTAAAGGTGCACTGCTCAGTCCTGGCTGAACAGGCAATCCGCTCAGCTATATCGGACTACTATGTACGCCTTGGAATCGACCCCCTGCCAATTGTTGGGGAAATAGAGGAAGTTGAGCACTGATTTGGAACCCTACACCTCCACATTTTGAACAGCTTATTGTGCATGTTGTACATAAATCAGCTGGTCCTTTTGTGGAGGTTCTCCATTTTAGGTATTGTTAAGAGGCTCATACTCTGCTATTATATAGACATGACATGTGGCAAATCTGGATTGATACTTGTTTATTGTCCATGAACCATTTGTTTTTTCCCCTTTTCTATATTTTAGAGCCGTACTTCTTAGTACGGCTCACTTTTTTGCCGTGTTATCAATTCTTGCAAAATTGTGTCAATTATGCTACCATAGAGAGTGGTTTACATCTAAGATTTTTGACTATTGGAGGAACTCCGTGAAAAGGAAAACTTTGAAATTGGCAACTATCATGTTGCTTGCAGTTACATTACTAAATCTCACCGGTTGTGTGGAGGACATTGTCATCTCTGTCGAAGCGGAAGGGGACATGTCTATGGTATTTTTGGATAGCGGTGAACGCTATCTCTGGGGTTCTAACTCCACGTATCGCTCTAGCTCGCAGGAGGACTCTGCCGTTGTGACACCCTCCGCTTTTACCCTTGTGGAAGGTGTTATTGACTTTGCCGCAGGTGATAACTTTGTATCCTGGCTGACCGGAACCGGTTTTCTCATGAGCGGGGAGAAGAGGTACATGCCAACTGACACGAATTCAGAAATGCGCCCAGCCTTGCCAACCCTCTTAGAAGGACAAAGTGACGGTTTGGTGGCGTACACTGCAGATTCATCTACATATAACATAAATAAGATAAATGATACCCTGCGGGATGTGGAACAGGTTGTAGCCGGACAGTACCACACTGTTGTCTTGAAATCCAACGGAACTGTATGGAGTTGGGACTCAAATGGTACAATGCAGAGGGTAGGGATCCTCGAGGGAATCGGTTCCATTTCTACAGGCCGCTTTGGGCTTAGTGCAGCTCTGGATCTGGATGGTTACGTTTGGACCTGGCAGCACGGCGCAGATGCTGAACCTGTGAGAGTTGAAGGCGTGCAGGATATAATTCAAATAACTACTACAGATAGTTACTGGGCCGCTTTGGATATGGACGGCAACGTCTGGACCTGGAGTCCACTGGGAGCTGAGCCCACCTTGGTCCAGGAGCTCAGTGAGATAATAAACTTCACATCAGGTGACTCCTTTACTGCAGCACTTGATAAGTCCGGGAATGTCTGGACGTGGGGGAGCGTTGCTGAAACCCAGCTTGGCCGCTCCACTGAGCTTCCTGAGGTGCCCGGAACCGTTAGTGACCTGGATGGAATTATTGCTATATCCGCCGGATCTGAGCATGTGTTGGCCATACGCAAGGACGGCACTGTTTGGGCATGGGGCTCAAACGACATGGGACAGCTTGGAGACGGCACACTGGAATCATCTATAAAACCTGTTAAGGTTGTGTTGGGCTAATATCTGGAGGCAGTTATATGTATAAAATCTCACCATCTATTCTTTCCGCAGACTTTGCAAACCTTGGACGTGATATACTCCGCGCTGTAGAGGGTGGAGTTGACTACATCCACATTGATGTTATGGACGGACACTTTGTACCGAATATCTCTGTGGGTCTACCAGTTGTTTCATCTGTCCGCAAAATAACTGACATCCCTTTGGATGTACATCTCATGATAGAATATCCAGACAAATACGCGGCGCGCTTCATTGAGGCCGGAGCGGATATCCTTACGTTTCATATTGAGGCTCAAAATGACCTTGGTATTGCAGAAACCCTGCGGCTGATCCGCTCACTGGGTGCACGTCCGGGACTCACCATTAAACCGGGCACACCGGTTGAAGCCCTGCGGGAGTACCTCCATCTGTGTGATATGGTCCTTATTATGACCGTTGAACCGGGCTTTGGCGGACAGAAGTTCATCCCTGAGACAATGGAAAAAATCACAGCTACCCGTAAGCTCATTGAAGAGCTCAACCCTAGCTGTGAACTTGAAATAGATGGTGGCGTTGGCGCGCAAAACCTAACAGAGACAGTGGCTGCTGGTGCAAACGTCATTGTAATGGGATCGGCCGTGTTCAAGGAGGGGCAGGACCCAGTGGAGCTTCTTTCGAAGCTTAAGTTTTAGTTCAGAACTCAATGTCCTCATCAAAAATGATAAGTTGACCGTTCTTGGTATTATATTCATTATTATATGCTTGCAATAGGTTCCGTATGGCACTACTGTTAGTCCGCCGGAATTCCGATATGGTTGTGTGATTTGGCGTTAGGTACTTCACAAGCCACTTGGCTTCAAAGTTGTTTACGGTTTCAGCTTCAAGCTTTCTTGAAGATGTGCGTCCACTTATATATCCGTACAGAATCAACTTGGTCATGTCTGCAGGGTTATACGAGGGCCTGCCTATAACGGAGTCCCGCTCAGTATCAAATCCGAGCTCAGCCAGATTACAGTTGTTGACAAAATTATCCACAACCCTGACAATGCTGTCCTGTGGAACCATATCTTCAAGTGAAAAGAGTCTAAGCTGCCGCCGATCCGTTCCTTCAATATATGCCATGAAAACACCCCACTTCCAGCCTGTTTTCTGTATTTTATCATACTTTAGCTCAAAATGAAACTTTCATTGAAACTTTTA
>CAZIVK010000054.1:0-8292 GCA_964542515.1 uncultured Oscillospiraceae bacterium
GTAATAACGGATAATAAACACAAAATGGTCTTAACTGCAAAAAAAAAGAAAAAAATCACAAAAATTCATGTCAATAATGATACTCAGTTTGCAGTTTTTGGCCTCGGGAAATTTGGGCGTAGCGTTGCAAAAACATTGTTTGATAATGGCTTAAATGTACTGTGTTGCGACACAGATGAGCGTGCCGTACAGGAGGTTTCTCTTTATTCCACGCACACCTACCAAGCAGATGTTTCGGAAAAGACTGCTCTAGAAAAGATGGGGATTGGCAATTTTGATGTGGTTATCATAGCTTTCAGTTCCGATTTTGAAGCATCGGCAATTACTGCCACTATCGTCAAAGAAATGGGTGTTCCCTATGTTTTAGCAAAGGCCAACGGCGGACGCCAGAAGCACATTCTTGAATCTATCGGTGTTGACCGTGTTATCCTTCCTGAAAAAGAGATGGGAGAGCGTATCGCATATGGGTTCATAACAAATGATTTAATGGAATATATTCATCGATCCGACAAGTACGACATTATTGAAATGAAACCAAATACACAGTGGCTAGGAAAAAGTTTACAAAAGCTCAGACTTCGCCAGACTGAAGGTATTAATATCATCGCTATAATTCGTGAAGAGGAGGTGATGGCAGTACTTGACGCACAAACAGAACTACTAGCTGAGGATAACCTTATCGTACTCAAATCGAGAATTTAAGGAGGCAATGTTACTATGAGCATATGTGAGATTCATGACTTGACCAGAGATTATGGTAGAGGGCGCGGGATTTTCAACCTATCCTTTTCAATTGATAAGGGGGAGATCTTTGGTTTTCTCGGTCCGAATGGTGCAGGTAAAACAACAACAATACGCCATCTAATGGGGTTTTTGAAACCTGTCAAGGGACGGTGCACTATCAACGGCATGGATTGTTGGAAAAACAGTGCCGATATCCAGAAGAACCTTGGTTATATACCGGGAGAAATGGCTTTTTTTGATGACATGACAGGCGCAGAATTCCTTTCTTTCATGACAAAATACCGTAAGATGAAAACAACAGGTCGTAAAAAAGAACTACTTGACCGCTTTGAATTAGACGAGCACGCTAAACTCAAAAAAATGAGTAAAGGAATGAAGCAAAAAGTTGGAATTGCAGCTGCTTTTATGCATGATCCAAGCGTGTTAATACTTGATGAGCCTACAAGCGGCCTTGACCCCCTTATGCAAAGTAGATTTATAGAATTGGTTCTTGAGGAAAAGGCAAGGGGTAAAACTATTCTAATGTCCTCCCATATGTTTGAAGAGGTTGAGCGTACCTGTCACCGTGTTGCAATCATCAAGAACGGACAGCTTGTGGCGACTGACTCGGTTGACGCATTGAAGGCCGCACAGGTAAAGAAATATGTCATTACTTTGAGTAACCAAGATTCCGCTTCTGCTTTTGCTGACGAGGGGTTACAGGTAACCTCTGTTTCTCAAAACCATGTAACAGTCACAGTGCAAAATGATATCAAAGAGTTGATAGCTGTCATGAACCGTTATCCAGTCACTAATATTTCCGCTCCGAACCAAAGCCTTGAGGAGATCTTCATGCAATATTATGGAGGTGACAAAGTTTGATTAATATGACATTATATAAACGTGGTATACAGGGCAGCTGGAAAATCCTTATGATCTTTGCTGCGGTGATTGCCATGTACTTTACAATTATTATTTCTATGTTTGATCCGGCATTTGGAAGTGCCCTGGCCGAGCTGTCTAAAGCCATGCCGGATTTGATGGCTATGGTAGGTATGAACCCAGCGTCCGGTGAACTTGTCAGTTTTATGGCGGCGTATCTTTATGGCTTTATCATGCTAGTATTTCCCATGATATTTTCGATACTAAGTGCTAACAAATTGATTGCACGCCATGTTGACCGTGGGTCAATGACTTATCTGGTAGCAGCTCCTGTAAAGCGCTCCACAGTTGCCTTCACTCAGATGAAAGTTATGGGTACAGGGCTGTTTGCTCTAGTTTTATTTGCCACTGTGTTGGGAATTGTTGTCTGTGAAATCTCATTTCCCGGTGAGCTTGCAATTGGAAGTTTCATTATGCTCAACGTAGGAGTACTGTGCTTACAACTTTTCATTGGTGGTATCTGCTTCCTTGCCTCATGTATTTTCAATGACAGTAAATATGCCGTTGCAGTTGGTGCTGGCATCCCTGCTCTGGGATTTATTGTCCAGATGCTGGCCAATGCAGGTAAAGAGTTTGAAAACGTAAAATACGCCACATTTTTTACCCTTTTTAATGCAGATGGTATTGTAGCAGGAGAAGCTGGCTCATATATTGGGATGGCAATTCTTTTCATTGGAGCTTTAGTATTATTTGCTTTAGCAATAACTGTATTTTCCAAAAAGAATTTACATATTTAGCAATATATCAGCAGAAAATCACATTGACATTTCTTGATCTGAAACATATAATGACATATCAAGTAAATTTGATGTGAGGTGATCAAGTGACAACAGATTACAAGGAGTGCGCAAAGGTATTCAAAGCCCTGTGTGATGAAAAACGTGTAAGGATACTGGAACTGTTGTGCAATAGTGAAAAATGTGCTTGTGTCCTATTGGAGCAGTTGGACTTAGGACAGTCAGGCCTCTCCTACCATATGAAAGTTTTGGTAGAGTCCGGTATTGTGGAGAGTCGCCAGGAGGGCAAATGGACACATTACAGTATCAGCCGCAAAGGCAGTAATCATGCCATGGCACTATTAAAGGAACTTACAAAGCAAAGTTAATGGCCATCCGTAAGATGGCTTTTAACAGACATATTACATCAAGAATTGTTGATATGTTTGTCCATTTTTAGAAAGTGAGGTTCATCCAGTATGCAGATACTAAAGGCAATATGGGACTTTATCCAAGGCCAAATATTAGGAATGAAATGGCTTAATGAACTAATTGGGAATGGGTTGGGCGCATTAGGGTTTGACACAACTAACCGCTGGATTGGGAGTATTCAGTTTTTTGTTTATGACGTCATCAAAATAATAGTCCTATTATGCTTTCTGATCTTTTTCATCAGTTATATTCAGAGTTATTTTCCGCCTGAGCGTAGCAAAAAAATATTAGGACGTTTTCACGGTATCGGGGCAAACTCGGCTGCTGCTTTACTAGGAACTGTAACACCGTTCTGTTCATGTTCATCTATACCGCTATTTATTGGCTTTACATCTGCGGGGTTGCCTTTGGGAGTGACCTTCTCCTTCCTTATATCTTCTCCAATGGTAGACCTCGGCTCACTTGTCCTTTTGATGAGCATCTTTGGTGCTAAGGTTGCTGTTTTATATGTTATATTCGGGCTAATAATTGCCGTAATCGGTGGTACCATTATTGAGAAAATGCACATGGAAAAACATGTGGAGAGCTTTATCCTATCAGCTGGCAGTGTTGATATTGAGTCTCCTGAGCTCACAAAGAGTGACCGTATTGTATACGCCAAAGAACAGATGCTCTCAACTCTCAAAAAAGTCATTCCATACATCCTTATAGGTGTAGGTGTTGGTGCAATAATTCATAACTGGATACCCGAGGAATGGGTTGTATCATTACTCGGAAGCAAGAACCCCTTTGGCGTAATACTTGCTACATTAGTTGGCATACCCATGTATGCTGACATCTTTGGAACCATTCCAATTGCAGAAGCACTTCTGGCCAAGGGCGCACAACTTGGAACTGTGTTGTCATTTATGATGGGTGTAACTACGTTGTCCCTCCCATCGTTGATTATGTTGCGTAAGGCAGTTAAACCAAAGCTACTGGCCTTGTTCATAGCAATATGTACAGCCGGAATTATTATTGTTGGTTACTTATTCAACGCTCTACAAGCGCTGATAGTATAGTAGGAGGACAGTGTTGCTCATGTGGTAGCGGGTGCTGCTAATAAACTTAAAAAGGAGATATTTTATATGGCATTTCTAAAAAGAAGAACCAAAGAGGATAAACCAACATCAAGTTGCTGTAGTGGCAATTGTGATGCTGAGAGCATGGCAAAGGCTGAAACTGCAAAGATAGAGGGCTCAAGTGTAAAAGTCTTGGGGAGCGGATGTGCTAAGTGCAATGCACTGGAAGCAGCAACTAAAATGGCATTAGCCCAACTCGGTATGGATACTACTATTGACCACGTGTCAGACTTTTCTCAGATTGCAGCCTACGGAGTCATGACAACACCAGCCTTGGTGGTAGACGGAAAAGTTGTCTCCTACGGGAAGGTCCTAAAGACTGACGAGGTCGTAAAAATTTTGCAGAAGATAAGAGCATAATTGCAAGCACAAGGAGGTATAACATGAAAATAATCATAATTGGTGCTGTAGCCGCTGGAACCTCCGCTGCATCTAAGGCAAGACGTAACAGTGAGGACGCGGAAATTGTAATCTATGAAAAGGATAATTACATCTCCTATTCAGGGTGCGGAATGCCATACTATATTGGTGGGGTGGTGGAAAACGCGGATGAGCTAACTCCACGTGATCCTGCGTTCTTCAAGAGCAAATACAATGTGGATATATTCACTTCACATGAGGTGCTTGCCATCTCCCCTGATGAAGAAAGTGTGACGGTTAAAAACCTTAGTACGGGAGAGGTATTTAAGAACCATTACGACAAACTTGTAATTGCAACAGGTGCAAGTGCAAGTAAACTTTCAATAAAAGGCATAGATGGTGACCATGTATTCTACTTGCGCAACATAGGCGATATGAACCGTATCAAGGCATTCATAGATGCAAAGAATCCCCAAACGGCCGCCATAATTGGTTCTGGGTTCATCGGCCTAGAGATGTGTGAGAATCTAAAAGCATTGGGCATAGAAGTTACTCTCATTGAGAAGCTTCCTCAGGTAACTCCTGGTTTGGATAGCGACATGGCGGTATATGTGCGTAATCACCTTGAAAAGAATGGTGTAACTGTGTTGACGGACTCCTCTGTTTCCGAGATCACAGGAAATAGTGTGATTATGGCTGACAACAAGGAAGTAAAGGCAGACTTTGTACTTGTAGCAGCCGGTGTGCGCCCAAATACCGAGCTTGCAAAAGCAGCAGGCGTTGAGCTTGGTGTGACCGGTGCAATCCGTGTTAACAAGAAAATGAGAACCAACCTTAATGATATTTATGCCTGCGGAGACTGTACCGAGCAGTTACACCTTGTAACGGGATACCCGGTCTACAGACCCCTAGGATCTACAGCCAATAAGACCGGAAGGATTGCCGGCGATAACATTACCGGTGGAAACCTCAAGCTTAAGGGAATCCTTGGAACTGGTATTTTTGAGGTTTTCAATCTTACAGTAGCACAAACAGGGCTATCTGAGCGCGAGGCAAAAGAGCATGGGTATGATGTTGCGGTATGTCACAACCTAAAGCCAAATAAGCCGGATGTACAATAACCACACTGAAAGGCGTTTTGTTCTACAAACGCCTTTTGGATTTTTGCCCTTCCACCTAAACCCTCTACCGTCAAAATTGTGTTGCCCTCAGCCTCAACAGCCAACACCAGACAAGATTTTGCCGGCAACCCATCCATCACTACTGTGCATGAACCACAGTCACCGTTTCTACAGCCAGGCTTTGCAGCGGTAAGGCCCAGTTGCTCCCTAAGCACATCCAAAAGCAAGTCAGATGGCCGCACTGCCAACTCATGCATATCCCCGTTGATACTGAGCTTAATAACTGTCTTTCCTTCATACCTAACCATTTTCATACTCCTCCAATAGCGCCGTCAGCGTATGCTTAAATACAAATAAGCGGTACAGTGCTGATCCCTCTACATCCCCGTATGCAGGTTCTGGTAACATAGTGGCCGCTTTTTCTGCGCGCTTACGAACAGGTTGAGATCTCTGGCTGATGGCCTCCTCAATGGAGAGGCTTCTAAATGGATGTGAACATATCCCAGAAAAGGCCACTCGCAAACCACTGTCAGCCTGTATGGCCGCTACGCTCACTAGTGGGTAATCTATCTTTTCATTTGCTGTATATTTGACATGAAAATGCTTAGCCTTAAGAGCCCAACGCGGCACATGTAGTTGCACAACAAGCTCACCGGGAGCCAACTGTAGCTTGTCCGTCACAATGGTGTTTATAGGAATCTTGCGTAAGCCCTGTCTACCCAGTATAGTTATTGCGGCATCCGATACCAATAAGGGCAAGCTTGTCTCCCTATAGATTATAGTTCCGCACAAGTTTCCACCAAGAGTGATCCTACATTGATTTGTATGGTCTGCAATTCTGCCGCACGCCAAACCCAGCAGTGGAAACAACTTTGATGTTGATATGCGGTTCAAAGTGCACGCAGACCCAATATTTAAGCCGCCCCGGTCTGTATAAAGTATCATGCACTCGGGTATCCCCTTGATATCAATGACCGCTCCCGGCTGTATGCTCCCCGCTCTAGACATGGTAATTACTTCACTACCACCTGCATAGTACACGGGGCTCTTTCCTTCCTTTTGTAGCTGATCATACGCCGTATAGGCCTCAGTAAGCGTATCCGCGCGACAATATATAAAGTCAGTTGCTATCATTGGAATCCTCCTTGAGAACGCTCCATATTTGTTCCGGAATAAGAGGAAGTGAAGCAATTTCTGCTCCAAAAGCAGTGGACAAGGCGTTACCCAATGCGGCGGGAATACCGGTAATGCCATGCTCCGCATAACTGCGCACACCGTAGGGGGAGTCATCCTCACTTGTCTCCACAAAACCTACTCTGTATTCAGGTTCCTGTCCTATGTGAAGTAGCTTATAGGTACGCAGATTAGGCGCCTGAGGTATTCCCCTATCGCTGTACGAGTATACTTCCCTGCTGGCCAAGCTAATACCCATTGACATTCCTCCGGCTACTACTGCACGCATAAGTTCCGGGTTTATGGCTTTACCTATATCAATGACTGTAGACGCCACTATTATGCGATATGAAAAAGTTGCAAGGTCCGCCTCTACTTCCACCACCTGCGCACCAAGTGTCCATGCGGGTCCGGTTTTACCGCGTCCGGTCTGAGGGTCCAGCATACTCAATCCCTTGAGCATAAAACCTCCTCGGCCTAAGACAGGTTCACCAACAGACTCCCCTGTTTTGGACTTATACCCCTGCACAATATCTTTGAAGGCTATAAACTGCTCTGGTTTTTTCCTTGAGAAGACACGCCCATTTGATACTTCAATTTCCTCGGAAGTACACCCAAAAGCCTGTGCGCCGTTTGAACGGAGCTGCTCAATTAGGTCATCTGCAGCTCGCATAACTGCATGTCCTGCCATATACTCCGTGAGACTTGCAACAGTCTTCCAGTGCTCGGGTGCAGTACGTGTATCAACAGCCATCACAACATGAACCTGACTAGGGTCCATCTGCATTTTTTCAGCCAAAAGTGCAGCTAGGTTGGTCTGCCCCCCCGACCCTATTTCCACAACACCGGTGTGCAGATTGAGGCTTCCATCCGGATTGAAGGTTATAAGTGCTCCTGATATTGCATCAGTGGGGGGATTTTCAGACTTCCAAAAGCAGGCCACTCCTTTGGTTCTTATAATGTTGTCCTTAATTCTTACTGCCTTTCCTCCATCCCACTCAGACAGAGGCGCTACCTTTTGCAAGCATTCTGTGAGGTTTCCAATTAGGCTGTCCGTACACACAACCTGAGTAGGTGTTAAACTGCCGGGGCGGATGGCGTTTTTTATCCTCAACTCCAACGGGTCAACACCACATTTCCGGGCCAATATATCTAAAGTACGCTCAATGCAAAAAGTGCTGGACTCATGGGCAAAACTTCTATAGGAAGTTGAAAAGGTGTGGTTAGTGTAGACACAAAGTGAGTCGCAGCTGACATTCTCAATTTGGTACGGCCCTGTGCAATCCCCTGCAATAGCCTTTGCCATATAGGGTGAAATGTCGGTGTAAGCTCCACTATCAAGCCAGTAAGTTATATCGGCTGCCTTAATGATTCCGTTTTTGTCCGAGCCAATCTTTATATCGGCCTCCAAGCCAATACGTCCGGGAGCGGAGGCCATGTCCTGTTCCCTTGGCAGCGTCAAACGCACCGCTTTCCCACCCACACTCCGGGATGCCAAAAAGGCCAATATTTCAAGAAACACCGGAGCCTTGCCCCCAAAACCACCACCTACAAATGGGACCTTTACCTGTATCTGTCCGGAGGGAATCAGAAAAGCGTCGGAAATTTGGTTTCTAACCGCATATGGCGATTGAGAAGAGGTGGTTATAGTAACATTTACATCTGAGGAAATTTCAACTCGGGAGGTCCGTACCTCCATAGCCA
>CAZIVK010000055.1:0-8290 GCA_964542515.1 uncultured Oscillospiraceae bacterium
CCAAGTATTATACGAATTGCTCTCACAATTCCCATTATTAGAACTCCCCTTTCTTTTTCTGTATACCCTTATCTTTTACCTCAAATACCAACAGATGTAAATGAAAATGCCTATATAAAGCATAATTGTTATACCGAAAATCGTTGAAACAAACCAAACGTAAGAACGTTCTTATCAACAATATCTACAGAGGTTTGCAGGGCAGTAATTGTTGCAAATATCATTGCATTCTCCGTGTTTTGTTATACAATTGAATCATATCATGGAGGTGCAACAATGGTTTTTGAAATTGACGATCTCAAGCGTTCTTTAGATGAAGAAAAATATATATATGATGATGATTTGGTGACTACTCTTTATGTGGCGCTAAAGCTAGGACGCCCTCTACTTATAGAGGGCGCCGCTGGCGTTGGCAAAACCGAGGTGGCAAAGGTTATGGCAAAAGCCACAGGCCGCGAGCTCGTGCGGCTGCAGTGCCACGAAGGGCTGGATGAGAGCAAAGCTCTCTATGAATGGAACTACCAAAAACAACTTCTGGATATACAGACAGGAGCAAAGTCCAGCTCGCTTTTTGGTGAGGAGTATCTACTTGAGCGTCCGCTGCTGAAGTCTATCCGGAGTGAGAATCCGGTTGTGCTTTTAATTGACGAGGTGGATAAGTCCGACGAAGAATTTGAAGCCTTTTTGCTTGAGGTCCTGTCCGAACTCCAGGTGACAATACCTGAAATGGGAACGGTACGAGCTCATACAACACCTTTTGTTGTGCTAACAAGTAACAACACACGCCCGCTATCAGAGGCCCTCAGACGCCGCTGCGCCTACCTGTACATCCGCTATCCATCTGTGGAAAAGGAGGTGCAGATCCTCAATGCAAGGTTACCCGGTATTGATAAGACGTTGGCTACAGAGGTGGCAAAAGCCGTAAAGAAACTCAGGGACAGTATAAAAGTGGTTAAGAAACCGTCTGTGGCCGAATCACTGGACTGGCTAAGTGCACTTGACGCCCTGGGTGTGTCTAGGCTTGACCGTACCAATGCAGAAAAGACCATCGGATTTGTTCTCAAAAACAATGAGGACATTGAGGAGGTGCTCAGTGATGAAAACTGGCCCGGAGATATATACTGAAAACCTAGCTCTGTTTTGTGAAGCGTTGAGGGCTGATAATATCAATATTGGTATAGAGGAAACACTGGACGCCGCCAGAGCTCTTGAAATTGTAGGAATGGAAAAGCGTGCCACTGTGCGGGCCGCTCTTAAAGCTATATTTGCAAAAAGCGAGCGGCAACAGAGCATTTTTGATGTTGCCTTTGATAACTTTTTTGTTGGTTTGGAGCAACGGAGGCGCAAGCTTGAGGAGCAGGACGTGTTTGAGCTTGAATCTGCAAAACAGTTTGAGGCCGCCAGGGATGAACTTCAATATAACGGCAAGCCTTTGGACCTGGACGACTCCACAATAGATGCATACTGCAAACTCCCTGCTAAAACGCGTACCGAACTCATGGATTACCTTAATTTTCTTACAGACAACAAGCGCCACTCGCCTCTCAATGAGCGCTATATCGCCAACGCCATATGCCAGCGGCTGTCATTTGATATGCTGTCCGGCTCAAAAACAGTACCCGCCCCTACCGACACTAATAACCTCTTGTATAAAAACATATCGGACATAACCAGTGACGAGATACCCCACGCCATCTCCCTCATTCAAACCCTTGTCAGGCAGATAAACGGTGAAGTCGCAAGGCGGACACGCCGCTCGGGGAAAAAAGCCAACCTGGACTTTCGTAAAACAATCCACAAGAGCCTCAGAACAGGTGGGATGTTTTACAACTTGTCCTACAAACGGCGTCAAAAAAGCAGGAGACGCATCGTGATGCTCTGCGACGTATCCGGCTCCATGATCCAATTTTCCCAGTTTGCCATAAGGTTTGTAAAATCTATGAGCTCAGTTGCCTACAAATCTGAATCCTATATTTTTTCTGATGGATTCAGTCATATAAGCCCTTTTGTCCTCAACCACATGAACTCTTTTGAACAATTTGTCAAGGAGAGCGGCCTTTGGGGAAAGGGCACGGATGTGTCATACGCTTTGAACAGGCTGTCCGAGAGGCGCCCGGCTCCACTGTCCTTATCCACTGTGCTGCTTATTATTAGTGACACCAAAACTATCAGCGCACCTGCTGCAGTTGCGTCTCTAAAAAATGCTGCAGCGCAAGTAGGTGAAGTTCTTTGGCTCAACCCCATCCCAAAGGAACTTTGGCCCCACATGAACACAGTCTCCGCCCTTAGCCCCCACTGCAGGATGCTGGACTGTAGCACGATCCACAACCTAGCAACCTCCATCCGAAGGTTGGGTTGAATACGTTAGCAATTAGCGTTTGCGATAAAAGTGGAAAAAGACGAGGCCCAATATAATAAGGGCCGCAGCTCCGTAGTACATGGTACTGTAGCCAAAAGCAGCTGTTACTGCTCCAGCAATGATAGGTCCAAACCCTTGACCAATGTCTGCTCCTATAAAGTACGTACTAGTGGCTATCCCACTACGCTCTCTGCCGAGCTTACGTATGCACTCAGTTTGTATGGCAGGCTGTCCTGCACCCTGGCCAACCGCCTTTAAGAATCCGGCAAGTGCAATCATCCACAGCGCATTTGCGCCGCCAATCAAGACCATAGCCAATGCAGCTAATATATATGCCGGATATAGTACAAAACCAATACCCTTCCGGTCATTGAGCTTACCAGCAAAGGGTCTGACAAGTAGAAGAGTTATGGCACTAACTGTAAAAAAGATCCCAACATTTGCAATGCCACGCTCATCACCTAACATTGCAATAAATGTACTAACAAGCCCGTTACCTAACGAGAACAACCCACCCAATGCAGCCAGAGGAATTAGCTCTACAGCTAACAAATCTGAGAATTTCAACTTCTTCCGTTCTGTAGGTACCTTAGTCTTGTGGGTATAGCGTATTCCCAGCATTAACACTGCTGCCACTACAACAATACCAAACGACACCAGAAAACACATGTTATACCCGTAATTTTCTGCAATAGACAAGCCAAGATTTGGTCCGACAGCAGATGCAAGTATCTGCCCCAGTCCGAGGTACCCTATGCCTTCACCCAACCTGTTATTTGGAATAAATGAGCTACCAAATGCTATGTTTGTCGTGCCACTAATAGCAAATGCTACACCGTGGATTACGCGGAATACAAAAACCACAGGTACACTTGAAGACAATGTATATCCCAGCACGGCAATACCAATAAAAGACGTGGCAATTACCATTATCCACTTCTTGTTTAGGCGGTCCGCAATTATCCCGGACACAGGTCTCACCACAAGGGCGGTAATAGAGAAGATACCCGATATAAAGCCTGCAACAGGAAGAGACGCTCCTAAACTTACAGTGTACTTAGGAAGTGTAGGCGTTATCATATTAAAGGCCAGTGCTGTTATTGCACTTAAGCATAACAGGTATATGTAGGAAAAGTTCCATAGCTTTTGCGGTGCTGTTTCTGTTGTCATATTCACGTACTTAAGTCTCCTTACCCATTTATCATTACTCATTCTTTACTTTACTATGATATAGTATATAATGAACTTAGTCCAATAAAAAAGTACGGGGGCTCTTTAAATGAATATTATTATTGAATTTGTGCAGATACGTCTATTGCCAATCTTAATAAAACTTTTACTTTCCATGCTAATTGGCGGCATTTTGGGACTTGAGAGAGGTCGCAAAAGAAGGCCTGCAGGATTTAGGACGCACATGCTGGTATGTATGGGCTCCACAGTAGTAATGCTGACTAGTGAGTTTATGACTGCTAAGACAGGTGTAGGGGACGGGATGCGCCTTGGTGCACAGGTAATAAGCGGTATAGGCTTCTTAGGAGCAGGTACCATTATGGTTACAGGTCATGACCACATAAAGGGTCTCACCACCGCTGCCAGCCTATGGGTGGCTGCTTGTATGGGAATAGCTGTTGGAGTCGGTTTCTACGAAGGCGCTGTCCTTGGGTTTATTTTAGTCCTACTAGTGCTTACATTTTTCAGTAAGATTGAAAAGCTGATATACAAAGAGGTAGGCAGGCAGGATTTATACATAGAGCTTAAAAACACAGAATCCATTGGATCCCTGGTTAATTACACCCATGAGCATGGTGTATCCGTCCTACACCTGGAGCTGTCCAGAAAAAATCAGGACAATACCGTTGCAATACGGTTGAACATAAAAAAAGAGAGCAAAGATAACGAAAGTATCATTGCCCTCCTATCAAACTGTGCCGGTGTCCTCACCATTGAAGAATCATAGCTTAGCGCAGAGCTTGGTTTAAGTCATTTATGATGTCATCAATGTGTTCTGTTCCCACTGATAGTCTGATTGTATTTGGTTTTATGCCGGAAGCGCTGAGCTCCTCCTCATTCATCTGGGAGTGAGTGGTTGATGCGGGGTGGATAACAAGGGATTTGACGTCTGCAACGTTTGCTAAAAGACTAAATAACTGCAGCCTATCTATGAAGGCCTTGGCCTCAGCAGCCCCACCCTTTACTTCAAATGTGAATATAGATCCGGCACCCTTTGGAAAATAGCTGTTATATAGGGTGTGGTCCGGATGGCTTGGTAGGCATGGATGGTTTACACTTTCAACATTGGGGTGCTTTGAAAGAAACTCAACAACTGCCAGCGCATTATAGACATGACGCTCAACACGCAGGGAGAGGGTTTCTAGCCCCAGCAGGAAGAGGTACGAGTGAAACGGACTTATTGTGGCACCTAGGTCCCTCATAATGGTTGTGCGCACTTTTGTAATAAAGGCTAGATTCCCCGCGGCTTCTGTAAAAACAACACCGTGATAACTTGGGTTTGGTGCTGACAGACCGGGGAATTTGTCATTTTGTGCCCAATCAAAGGTTCCCCCGTCCACAATAACACCGCCCAGTACCGACCCGTGACCGCCAATAAACTTGGTGGCGGAGTGGACTACAATGTCTGCACCACGCTCTATAGGGCGCAGGTTATATGGGGTTGCAAAGGTGTTGTCAACTATAAGCGGGATACCATGGTTGTGGGCAACCTTTGCCACTGCTTCAATATCAATTATAGTTGAGTTGGGGTTTCCCAAGGACTCAATAAATATGGCTTTTGTGTTAGGACGGACAGCATTTTCAAAGTTTGAAATAACACTCCCATCAACAAATGTGGTCTCAATACCCATATCCTTAAAAGTGTTGGCAAACAGGTTGTATGTCCCACCATAGATTGTGTTAGCAGAAATTATATGGTCACCAATTATAGCAATGTTCTGCACAGCATATGATATAGCAGCTGCACCGGAGGATGTTGCAAGTGCCGCCGCACCGCTCTCAAGAGCTGCGATGCGCTTTTCAAAGGCGTCAGAGGTTGGGTTCATCAGCCTTGTGTAGATATTACCGCCCTCCGAAAGGTTGAAGCGCGCTTCAGCCTGGGCTGAATCCTTAAACACATAGGAAGTTGTAGCATATATGGGGACTGCCCTAGCGTCGGTAGCTGAGTCAGGGTTCTCCTGCCCCACATGGAGCTGCAGTGTTTCAAATTTATAATCTTTCATATAATACAAGTTCCTTTCAAGATTTCTTTTTACTGTGTAGTAGAACAGAGACAAACAAATCAACCATCTCGGGGTCAAACTGAGCTCCCTTATTTGCAATTATTTCCTGTACAGCCTCTTCAGGAGACATTGCTCCGCGATAGACCCTATCACTAATCATAGAATCAAATGCATCTGGAACAGCTAGTATGCGCGCCAACAGTGGAATTTCAGTTCTTGAAAGGCCCTGTGGATAACCTGTGCCATCCCACCTCTCATGGTGAGCAAGGATATAGTCTGCAACCGATGATAACTCATGGGTATTCTGAGCTATCCGGTAACCGGCTACTGGGTGCCTCTTAATTTCCTCCCAATCATCCCGGTTTAGAGCCGTAGTCTTATTCAGTATGCTTTTTTCCACTACAACCATACCTATGTCGTGGTATACAGAGAAAAGACTGAGTTCCTCAAGGGATTCTTTGGAGAGGCCGAGAGCTTTGCCCATCAACAGGGATATCTCCTTCACGCGCTCACCGTGGCCTGCTGACTCGTTGCTTATGTCATATAGGTTGGTCATCAGTGCATTAATGATGTTTCTCCTATATTGTTTGCCATCCATAAGTTTTGTATGATACATTCTCTCCTCAGCAATTCTTATGGCGTTGTTGAGTGAATCCTCTGGATTTTCCTTAATTGAGGATCCCAATGCAACACTCACCGGAAGCGAATTGCTGCTTAATAATGCAAACCTCCCTCGAAGTTCTGATAGGAATGCATCTAACCCTTCCTGTGGAGTGTTGGGTAGGATTAGGAGAAATTCATCTCCACCCCACCGAGCGCAATAACACTTGTCCCCACAGTTCTGCATAATGGCTCCTGCCACAGCTGTCAGTAACCCGTCACCTGCTTCATGCCCAAAGGCATCATTTGTCACCTTGAGACCATTTACATCCGCAACTATTACGGACAGAGGTAGGTACTCATCACGGTTCAGAAGAGGCATTTGGTCTTCAAGAAAGCGGCGGTTATGCAAGCCGGTAAGGGCGTCGTGAAAACTGAGGTACAGTATCTGTTCAGCGTGTCTTTTTTCCTTGGTGGTATCTTTAAATACCATAACTGCTCCGATTATGCTATCATCACTGCTAATACTGGGTGCTACTACATATGACAAATTTAGGCGCTCTTTCTTTTTGTTAATAAGAATGGCGCTTCCCGACTTATTGCCATCATCCCCGTCTGTTGGGATAAACTCAAAGGTCTCCTCCAAAGTTTCACCAGTCTCTTCATCAATAATCTTAAATACTGAAGAAAATGGTAGCCCAATTGTATCATCTACCGACCACCCGGTTATCTCCCGGCCCGCCTTGTTGAGCGACGTTATGATGCCGTCATTATTAGTGGTGACAACACCATCACCTATAGATTCCAGAGTAGTATGAAGAAAATTCCGCTCTCTACTGAGATCATCTTGGAATTTAACACTATCAGTTACGTCAATTAGAATAATTGATAGAAAGGGCTTATTACGGACTTTTATAGTTGTAGCGTAGAGCTCCACGAATCTTTCTTCACCGTTTTTTAGCCTCTGCTTGGATATATACCCACGCGATGCTTCTAGGTGCTTGGGTTGTAAGGCCTCCTCAATAAAGTCCTCAAACCCATCTGCAAACTCAATTATCTTCATGGAAAGTATTTCTTCTCTGGAGTAGCCAAAGAAGGAGCATAGCGCAGGGTTTGCGTCTACTATATCACCGGTTCCGGGGTCAAGCAGAACTTTCATAGCGGAGTGCTCGTAAAAAATGGCGCGGAACCGCTCAAGTAGACTCTCGCGTTCACGCTGTAACTGTTTCATTTCTGTCATATCAGATCTTGATCCGACTATGTACTTAATTTCACCTTCATTAATAACGGGAGTCAGGCTGACAAGCCAGTCCCTAGGACCCATATGAAATTCCGTAACTTCCTCAAAGATAACATTTTTTCTTTCACGGATACAGCGCTCATATCCTTCATTTAGAAGAGCGCCCACTTCTTCACCCATAACCTCTACAGGTGTCTTACCCTTTATGTCCTCAGTTGACAGTCCGGTGTACAACTGGTGAGTTTTATTGTTCCTGATATATCTGAACTCACCATTTGTGTAGTTTGCAAGAAATAGGGCATCACTGGTATTATTAAAAATAGTGTCTATCTCTCCGGCTTTTTCACGAAGTTCAAGACGCTGTTGCTTTAGAGTATCAATGATCTCCATAGTTCCCGAGATGTCCTGGAACATCGTAATAAAGTGACCCTTCTTAGGGGAGTATGCCGTAACAGTGTACCACCTCTCAAGAAACTCATCATATTGGGAAAAGTGATCCGTCCTGCCGTCCATAGCTACTTTACCGTAACGTTGTATCCAATCGGAGATAGTACTTCCAATTTCAGGCATTACCTCGGTAATACCTTTTCCAATTACGTCTTTCACTTTTAAACCTGTAAACAGTTCAAATGCCGGATTTGCGTCCAAAAAAACATAATCTACCGGAGTACCATTGTCATCAAGTATTATTTTATGATAGGCATAGGCCAATGGCAGGTAATGAATAAGATCATTAACGAAGTTATCAAACATAGAAATTCTCCTAACATACAGAGCACACAGGGTGTTTCCAACCATTATACTTGAAAACACCCAATAATTCTACATCTTTTTCATTGTAGATATAACCATATCACA
>CAZIVK010000056.1:0-8142 GCA_964542515.1 uncultured Oscillospiraceae bacterium
ACCTCAATAGTGCACTTTTGAAATGCTGAAGTTTCCAGCCTCTATGGTATAATTTATGTAGGTGGCACAAATACTTTGTGTACATACCTTAGAATAAAAACAATAGAATTAGGAGGCACACATGAAAAGAATAATGCGCATAACAACACTGCTTATGTCGTTACTTTTATTGCTCACACTCTTTGCAGCATGCAATAACGACACTGCACCAACTACTTCCCCAAGCCAATCCCCAAACCAGTCCGAAGCTCCCAACCAATCACAGGAGCCTGCAGAGGATTATGTCTACAAAATGCCAATTGCTGACAGCCCGTACACCATTTCAGCTTGGAGGGCATACACCTCAACCTATTTGACCAGTCCAAACGAGATTGCTTCAAACGCTGAGCTTGAGAGACGCACCAATATCCATATAGACTTTAAACTCTCACCTCAGGCTGATGCCGCAACACAGTATAACCTGTTGATTACATCAGGTGACTACACGGACATTATATACCAAGGGGTGAACGGCGGAACTCCCAACTACACAGGTGGGTTTGATAAGGCCATAGAGGACGGAATCTTCCTTGAATTGACCGACGCCGTCAACAAGTGGATGCCAAACCTGAAGTCCTATCTGGACAATAACGACGATATCCGCAAACAGATGCACACAGACGCAGGAAATATTGCTGCAATTAACGTCGTTCAGAATGGCAACCAACCCGCTTGGGTGGGACCTGGCATACGTCTGGACCTGCTGAACAAAGTTGGCATCTCTGATGTACCGGAAACATATGATGAACTCTACATCGCACTGACAAAGTTCAAAAATGAACTCGCCGTTGAACAACCTCTAGCCATCAACTTCACAGGCTACAGTGAAATGTCATTTGGCATGGTCTCCGGCTTTGATGTGGGACCGGGTTTCTACAATGAAAACGGAACAGCAAAGTTTGGGTTCCTTGAGCAGGGTTTTAGAGACTATGTCACCTTGCTTAACCAGTGGTACAAAGAGGGACTCATTGACCAAGAATTCTTTACACGCTCAGGACCTGATGACTTTGTAGCCATGGACAGAATTCCCGCAGGTAAGATCGGTGCTACAGAGCAGATGATCTACACCATGCCACATATCTACAAAGCACTCTCCGGAAGTGATGACTTCCACATGGTAGCAATGCCACTCCCACGCAAGACAGCTGACTCGGTTGCTCACTTCCGCCGCTTCAACGAGATCACCGGTACCACCGGTCTCGTAGTGACCTCCGCAGTTGATGACACCGAAAAACTAGAAAACATTTCCCGCTGGATTGACTACCGCTTTAGC
The DNA here is from genome assembly GCA_964542515.1 of uncultured Oscillospiraceae bacterium. Taxonomy (GTDB): domain Bacteria; phylum Bacillota; class Clostridia; order Oscillospirales; family JAAYOS01; genus CAZIVK01. The sequence continues at coordinate 1,313 of CAZIVK010000056.1, forward strand.
GAACAGGGCAACCTTCTTTTGAACTACGGCATTGAGGACGACACCTTTACAATGGTAGACGGCAACCCCATATACACCGACAAAATACTCAACGATCCTGAAGGTAGATCTACCGCAGACATGATGAATATTTATACAGATAGCAGCTTTGGAGCTCTCTATGACTGGACACGCGAGAGACCTACAGTCTCCGATGAGGAGTGGGCCGCTTACGACATCTGGGGAGATAGTGCTTCAGGCGACTGGAACATGCCCCCTGTCACTCTTACAAGTGATGAAGGTACAGAGTACGCAAACCTCTATGGAGACATTCAGACCTTCATAACAGAGTCCATTCCACAGTTCATCACCGGTCAAAGACCGTTAAGCAAATATGACGAGTTTGTTAGTCAGTTGGAGACAATGAATATCCAGAGATGCCTTGAAATCCAACAGAATGCCCTGGATAGATACCTCGCACGTTAAACTAAGTAATATTTTTAAAGAAGTCGAATGTTTTTCATTCGACTTCTTTGCATACTTGTACCCTCTTTGCAATATATCTATAGAGAGTAATTACAGGAGGGAGCATATGGAGACTGTACGTTTTGGCAGCAGAGGCCCTGATGTTGAGCTTTTACAGCTTGCACTTGCAAGAGCAGGATACAATCCGGGCGGCATAGACGGAATATTTGGAACAAATACACGGGATGCCCTACTCCGGTTTCAAAGGGATCGCGGCATAGCTCAGGACGGCATAGCGGGGAGGCAAACTTGGGCTCTCCTCCGTCCGTATTTGACCGGTTATGTGGTGAGAAAAGTACGCAGGGGGGACACCCTCTGGGCATATTCAGGAATATACAATACATCCGTGCAAGCCATCTTAACCGCAAACCCGGGGACAGATCCGGACTACCTAAGGGTAGGACAAAACCTAATAATTCCTTTGGGGCTTGAGCTTGTTCCCTCAAATGTGAGTTATACCTCCACCCTCATGGCACTGTTAATTGAGGGCTTAGAGGCCAGGTTCCCCTTTCTTGTAACCGGTAACATTGGTTACAGCGTGGCGGGCAAACCTATTCACTATATCTCTATAGGTGAGGGCCCTCAAGAGGTATTTTACAACGGCTCACACCACGCCAATGAGTGGATAACTACACCACTACTTATGCGATTCATTGAGGAGTATGCTATGGCATATTCTACGCGGGAGGCAATTCACAACATAAATGCCGCCTCACTATATGACAAGACAACACTATACGTGGTGCCCATGGTAAACCCGGACGGTGTGGATCTTGTGACAGGTGGAATAGCACCCGGCAGTGCTTTTTATGAGCACGCCCAAAACCTTGCACTGAATTACCCCGGGATACCCTTCCCTTCTGGGTGGAAGGCAAATATAGTGGGTGTGGACCTAAACCTCAACTACCCTGCGGATTGGGAGCTTGCACGGGATATCAAATTTGCACAAGGCTTCACCCAGCCGGGCCCCCGGGACTTTGTTGGTACCGGCCCCTTAACCCAGCCTGAGTCCCAGGCGGTAGCGCGTTTTACACTTGCCCACGACTTTGAGCTGACACTGTCCTACCACACACAGGGTGAGGTTATCTTTTGGAAGTTTAAGGACTTTTTGCCCGACAGGTCCTTTGAGATTGCACAGGCATTCAGTGAGACCAGCGGGTATGCCCTCGAGGAGACGCCGTACAACTCTGCAAATGCAGGATATAAGGATTGGTTCATACTCACCTACAACCGCCCGGGGTACACAATAGAAGCGGGCAGAGGTGTAAATCCCCTGCCCTTAAGCCAGTTTAATGAAATCCATCTGGATAATATAGGAATATTGGTGCTCGGAATGTCACTAATATAGCGAGCGCTCCACTCTCCAGATATTTTTAGCATATTCCGCTATGCTTCTGTCCGCCGCAAAGTAGCCCGCGGCAGCAATGTTTTTCAGGGACATGGAGTTCCATAGAGCGCGGTTCCTGTAGGTCTCATCCACCTTGCTCTGTGTGTTGATATAGCTATTATAGTCCTGCATAAGCATGTAGGTGTCACTAAGTAGCAGCGACTGTGCAATGTCATTGTATGCAACACCGTCTCTGAATCCAGTACGTATTCTATCAATAATAGCTCTTAGCGCGGGGTCGTGGCTTACTATGGAGATAGGAGAATATCCTCTCTCCGAGAGAGTCGCGACCTCCTCTGCACCCATGCCAAAGATAAACATGTTTTCACGCCCTACCTGCTGGGACATCTCTACATTTGCCCCATCCATTGTGCCTATAGTGAGGGCACCGTTGAGCATGAACTTCATATTTCCTGTTCCTGAAGCCTCTTTACCTGCTAGGGAAATCTGCTCGCTCAGCTCACTTGCGGGCATTAGCACCTCAGCCATTGAGACTCTGTAGTTTTCTAAAAACAGTACATTTAGCTTCCCCTCCATAAGGGGATCCGAGTTTATGTGGTCGCTAACACTGTTGATAAGCTGGATTATCCGTTTGGCCATGTGGTAGCCCGGCGCGGCCTTGCCGCCAAATATCACGGTACGCGGCTGTATGACGGCGGACGGATTGTTTAAGATTTTATTGTATGTCCCTATTACGCTTAGAACATTAAGGAGCTGCCGTTTATATTCGTGGATGCGCTTTACTTGGACATCGAATAGTGATTCGGGATCTACCTGAACCCCCATGTGCTTTTGTATATACGAGGCAATCCTGCGTTTATTGTAAAGTTTAATTTTGTCGAGCCTGCGCTGTACCTCCGAGTCTTCGGTATATTTCATGAGGCCCTGTAGATCCTGCGCGTTCTCAAGGTATTTATCCCCAATGAGCTCGGTAATGAGGTCGTGGAGACCGGGGTTTATCTGCCCCAACCAGCGCCTATGGTCTATGCCGTTTGTCACATTGACAAATTTGTCGGGATACATTTTGTAGGCGTCATTAAATACGCTCTCCTTAAGTATCTCAGTGTGGAGGGCGGAGACCCCGTTAACAGAGAAGCATGCGGCTATACAGAGGTTTGCCATCCTAATTTGGCCGTCCCGCACTATGCTCATGCTGTTGTACTTGTTGCAGGCGTCACCATAGTGCTTACCAATAAGCAGATTATACCGGGAGTCTATCTCCATAATTATGTCATGAATTCTTGGGACAAGGTTTCTTACAAGTTCCACCGGCCAGCATTCAAGGGCCTCACTCATAACGGTGTGGTTTGTGTAGGATACAGTCTTAGTAACTATGTCCCACGCCTCATCCCATGTCATGTGGTTTTCATCCATCATTATCCGCATGAGTTCCGGGATGATGATTGCAGGGTGGGTGTCGTTTATCTGGATGGCGTGGTACTGATGTAAGTTTTTCAAGGTTCCGTAGCGTCCCAAGTGCTTTGCAATAATGTCCTGTGCAGATGCGGACACAAGGAAGTACTGCTGGCGCAGGCGTAGCATCTTTCCTTCGTAGTGGTTATCCTCTGGGTAGAGAAGCTTTGTGATGACATCTGCCATGGACTGCTCCTCTATAGCCTTTAGATACTCACCCTGGGAAAACAAATTCATCTTAACCTCTGTGACAGCTTGGGAGTCCCAAAGTCTGAGACGGTTTACTTCCTCACTGTGGAATCCGGCAATAAGCATATCCGCCGGCACTGCACGTACCTCATAGGCGTTGTGGTAGACTGGGGTCATTCCGTGTTCTCCCCATATATACTCAACATTACCACCAAAACGGACAATTCTGGAGTCATCAAAGCTGCGGATGAGCCAGACCTCATCCAGGTCCAGCCACTTGTCGGGCAGCTCCTGCTGTTCTCCATCTATTATTTTTTGTTTAAAGATACCATATTCATACAATATTGAGTAACCGGTTGCTGGTATGCCCGCAGTTGTCATGGCCTCCAGGTAGCAGGCCGCAAGCCTACCAAGGCCCCCATTACCCAGTGCGGCGTCCGGCTCAACTTCAAAGAAGTCGGCAGGCTCATAGCCCAGTGATATGATGGCATCTTTTAGTGTCTCAAGCACCCCAAGATTAAAGGCATTCTTTTCAAGTGAGCGCCCCAGCAAGAACTCCATAGACAGATAATGTACCTGCCTGAGGTTGCGCTGCTCACAACGCTGGTCTGTGTCAACGAGCTTGTTTGTCATGATGTCACGCATCACAAGGGCACAGGCTTTAAAAATTCTTTCAGGACTACACTCATACAGTCCACATCCAAAGTTTCTACGCAGCTTTTCCTCTATCTCAGCTATGACTTCGTCTCTTGCAAAATTGTTGTACATTTATTACGCTCCAAATTTATATGTTTGCGGTTATTCCGCGGTTAATTCTGTGTACAGCACTTGATATTCGGCGGCGGATTTATCCCAACTGAAATCCAACGTCATATCGCGCTGTACCATTTCATCCCATGTGGATTTGTCATCATGGTATAGATTCACGGCTTGGGCTATGACATGTAACATGTCGCTTGCGTTATAGTTTTCAAAGGTAAACCCGCGGCTGTTCTCATCCCCCTCGATATAGGGACTTACCGAGTCCTTGAGGCCCCCGGTTTCACGGACAATTGGGATGGTCCCGTACCTCATAGCTATCATCTGGCTTAATCCACAAGGTTCCTTTTGAGACGGCATCAGGAGCATATCCGCCCCTGCATAAATCTTACGGGCCATCTCCTCGGAGAAGGTTATATTTACCGAACAACGCTGGGAGTAGTGGTTTTGTGCCAATCTAAAGAACTGTTCATAGTTGTAGTCTCCTGTCCCGAGGACAACAAACTGTACATTCAGTCCCATAATGCTGTTTAGTGTTGATAGAATTAGATCCATCCCCTTGTGGGAGACAAGCCTTCCGACACATGCAATGATTGGGACATTTAGGTTAGGAACAAGCCCCAGCACCCGCTGAAGTTCAGCCTTGTTTTCCGCCTTTATTTGGGGCTCCTTAGGGGAGTAGTTCTTATATATCATGGGGTCCTTTTGGGGGTTGTATTCACTCATATCTATGCCGTTAAGGATACCTTTGAACTTGTGCGATATAGAGGCAATTACACCCTCCATACCCTTAGCATAGTAAGCATATTTGAGCTCCTCCGAGTAGGTTGGGCTTACAGTAGTGACGTAGTCTGCGGTGATAAGCGCACCCTTCATAAGTGAGACACTATCCATAAACTCCAGTGTTCCGTCACTGTACCAGGTGTCCGACAAACCGCAAACATCTTCAAGTATCTGACGCGAGAACTGCCCCTGATACTCAATGTTGTGGATTGTGAAAACACTTTTGATCTTGGTGAGTTCAGGATACTGCTCAGCAAGGTCCTTAATATAGATTGGGACAAGCGCAGTCTGCCAGTCATTTAGATGGACAATATCAAGGTTTAACTCCATATTTATTATGGCTTCAATTACAGCCCGGGAGAAGTACGCAAAGCGCTCACCATCATCAAAATGGCCGTAGATTGTAGGCCGCTTAAAATAATACTCGTTGTCCAAGAAATAGTATGTGACGCCGCCGTGCTTTAGCTCATACACACCACAGTATATGTTTCTCCAGGCCAGCGGGACATTGAATTCCGCTACTAGCTTCATGTCCTTGCGCCATTCATCTCCTATTGCCTCATAGAGTGGGAGCATAACCTTTGTGTCAATACCTTTTTTACTTAGGGCTGCGGGAAAAGAACCTGCCACATCCGCCAACCCTCCGGTTTTTATAAACGGAGCAACTTCCGAAGCGATATATAATACTTTCATGATGTCTCCCTTCCTTTCAGCCTAAACTACGGCTCCTTTGGCTATGGTGATTGCGTAGGTGTCGTGTCCCATCAATCTTCTGCCTCTATTGATAAATACATTCTTGTCTGTTATAGCGTAGTTTAGTACAGCTCCTGCGGAAACAATTGAATCCTGCATCAATATGCTGTTTGAGACCTCCGCATCCTTTTCAATTCTCACTCCACGAAACACTACACAGTTTGTGACCTTCCCCTCTATAAAGCAGCCGTCAGCTATTAAGCTGTTCACAACCTTTGATTCCGGGGCATAGTAGGAGGGGGGATCATCCCGCACTTTTGTCTTAATCCCTCTATCCTGTGGGAATAGATCATGGCGAACACTGCTATCAAGAAGTCTCATGCTCTCCCTGTAGTAGGACTCTGTTGTCTGGATCTTTGCGGAATAGCCTTTAAATTTATATCCCTGTATGTTGAGGGAAGTAAGCATTTTTTGCAATACATCCTCCTCAAAGCTGTACAAATTATGTGTGGAGCAGTAATTTATAAGCCTCATAAGCAGTTGTTTCTCCAAAATATATATGCCGAGGGACAGCATACCGTCCGCCTTCTGTGGCTTTATTATTACATCTGTTACAGTGCCGTCCTCACCTAAGTGGAGGTATGTATTTCCCATGGGTGGGGCGTCGGATTCCGCAGCGCATACTGCAGTTATGTCCGCTTCCGTTGCAATGTGATGCGACATTACGCTCTCAAGGTCAATGTTTGCCAGGACATCCTCCTCAGCAAGGACAACATATTTTTGTGATATCCTGTGAACATAGGTGTATATCCTTGCAAGTGCATCCATCTTTCCCCGGTAACTTTCAGTTATTGGGTTGTCTCTTGTAAGCCCAAAGGGCGGCAAAAGTCTAAGTCCTCCGCGCTTGCGGCTTATATCCCAGTCCTTTCCGGCTCCCAAGTGGTCCAGAAGTGATTGGTAGCTCTCCCGCATTATTACCCCTACGTCTGTAATGCCGGCGTTAACCATGTTTGAGAGCATAAAGTCTATAATCCTATATCTGGCACCAAAAGGTATTGACCCCACGGCCCGGTGCGCCGAGAGCTCTCTCATTGACATATTT
>CAZIVK010000057.1:0-8084 GCA_964542515.1 uncultured Oscillospiraceae bacterium
GCTAGACAATTATGGCAATAAGAAGCTCACTAACGAAAAGTTTGATTTCAAAGCCTATCATGTGGTAAAAAACTATAAAAGCCTTCGTTATTACCATGAGGTTGAAAAAAATATCATTAGCGGGGTTTTGCCTGTTAGCATAGCAATTTTAATAGAAAGACACTCAGAATATATTTATGCGAGTTGTTCGACTTTGCACATGGAACTACTGTTAAAAAGAGGCATTGATGAGTTTGATTATAATAATGAGACTCCATCATTTATAAACTATATCGTATTATATGACCAATATAAAAAGTTAGACACATATGGAGGATTATACAGCGGACGATGACCGGAGATGTGACACTGGTGCTCGGCTTTCAAAAAGCTTTATGTGCCGCTGCTGATTGTTCGTCTTTAACTTTTATCTGATCCTGTAATAACGCAATATTATCTCGTAATAGCTGCACAATTTCACCCTCAAACTCGACTATCAAAACACGATCAATAAAATAATAAGTACATGATTGGGGCATCCTGCGAGCTTAAGATGTGAGCATAGATAGTTAAGTCAAGTAAAATACGTATTCGACGTATTTTACTTGACTTAACTATCTTATTTTTGTAAAATCATGATGAGGTGAGATTTATGAAACGTAAAATTGATGAGCAGCTTCATCTTTGGAAAAACAAGACTGTTGGTAGGATGCCAGTAATAGTGAACGGGTCACGACAGGTCGGTAAGACTTATAGCCTACGTAGGTTTGGTGAGGAAAGCTTTAAAAATGTGGTATATGTGAATCTTGAGACCAATCTGGCTGTTGCATCGTATTTTGATGATAATATTGAGCCAAGTAAAATCATTAGGTATTTGGAGTCATCGGTGGGGGAAAGAATTATCCCCGGTGAAACGTTGGTGATTTTTGATGAAATTCAATCCTGTGAACGTGCGCTTACGTCTCTTAAGTATTTCTGTGAGGAGGCACCAGAATACTATATAGCCGCAGCTGGGAGTCTGCTAGGTGTTGCTATAAACAGGCAGCATTACTCTTTCCCTGTTGGTAAGGTTGAGACAATCACACTGCATCCTTTTGATTTTGAAGAATATCTCTGGGCTAGGGGACAGGGTATGTTATCTGATATGATTCGGGAATCCTTTGATAGTATGAAGCCAATGCCTGAAGCTTTGCACCAGAAAGCAACTGAGTTGTATCGTGAATACCTTATAGTGGGTGGCATGCCCGCTTGTATCAATACATTTAACAGGGAAAAGAGTTTTCTGGATGTCCCGTTGATCCAGAATGAAATATTGGACAACTATATTGCTGACATGGCTAAGTACTCCAGTAATACAGATAGTGTTAAGATTAGGGCGTGTTACAACTCCATACCTGCACAACTGGCCAAGGACAACAAAAAGTTTCAGTATAAGGTTGTTCAAAAGGGAGGTAGCTCGGCCATGTTTGGAGCTTCTATTGAGTGGCTGAGTTTGGCTGGAGTGGTACTAAAATGTCAGAGGATAAGTCAGGCGTTTGAACCTATTCCTGTGTACGCTGATTTATCTGCATTCAAGTTGTACATGGGTGATGTTGGGCTACTAGTAATGAAATCTGGCATTTCTCAACAGACAATATTAGCAAACGCCGGCAATACATTTATGGGAGCCGTAACGGAAAACTATGTAGCTCAGCAGTTGGCAGCAAAAGGTTATAGTCTTTACTATTGGGAGAGCAAAAACACTGCAGAACTTGATTTTGTTCTTCAAAAAGGAAACCAAGTAATTGGGGTAGAGGTAAAGAAAGGAGAGCACGTTAGGTCTAGGAGTTTGAGTGTTTTTGTGGATGCCTATAAGCCAGCGTACTCTATAAGGCTTTCCCAAAAGAACTTTGGAGAAAAAGATGGGCTGAAATCTGTTCCTCTTTATGCTACGTACTGTATTTAGACGTTGGAATATGTTAAAATGCAAATAGATTTTATTTTGATTGGAGAGTGAAAGTATGGAGGTTAATGAGGCGTTAAAGGAATTAGGTGTTCTGCAGAAGAAGAGGCATGCGTTTAGTCACGCAACGGGAATGATCTACTTGGATAGTGTTACTGTTGCACCTGTTAATACTGCGGAGGGCAGGGGGGAAACCTTGGGAGTTCTCAGTTCTATGGGTTATGAGTTGTTTGCTAACCCTAGGACGGAGGAGCTGTTGAAGTTTCTGGATGAACATAAGGATGAGCTTACAGAGCAACAAGCGCGTGAAGTTGTAGTATTAACGCGTGAATATGAGCAGACTAGCAAAATACCCCAGGATGAGTATGTGGCGTTTCAGGTGCTGATAAATGATGCTCAGAGTGTCTGGCATAAGGCAAAGGAAGAGGATGACTTTCCCGCATTTGCTCCGTATCTTGAAAAGATAGTTACAACACTTAAAAAGTTTGCAGGGTATTTTAAGCCTGAGGAAGAGCCATACAATGTGTGGTTGGATCAGTATGAACGTGGGCTGACCATGAGTACTCTGGATGAGTTCTTTGCAAAGCTCAAGGAGACAATTGTTCCTCTGATTCACAGGATACAAAAGGAAGGTTGTCAGATAGATGACAGTTTCCTACATGGACACTTTCCTATTGAAAAGCAGAGGGAGTTTTCTGACTATTTGATGGAAATCATGGGAATAGATCGCGCACACTGCGGTATTGGTGAAACTGAGCACCCTTTTACAATAAACTTCAACAAGCGTGATGTGCGTATTACCACAAAGTATCATGAGGACAACCTTGTTAGCTCAATGTTTTCAGTCATACATGAAGGCGGTCATGCCCTGTACGAGCTTGGCACAGGGGATGAGCTAATGTACACCGGCTTGGACTCAGGAGTGTCAATGGGTATTCATGAGAGCCAATCCAGGTTCTATGAGAACATTGTGGGTAGAAGTGAAGCATTTGTAAACTTGATCTATCCCAAGGTGCAGGAACTTTTCCCTGAGCAGTTAGGTGAAATAGATGCCCATCAGTTTTACCTTGGAATAAATAAAAGTGAGCCATCCCTCAAACGCATTGAGGCTGATGAACTCACTTATTGCTTACATGTTATGGTCCGCTATGAAATAGAAAAGATGATGTTTAGCGGAGCAATAAGTGTATATGAACTCCCTGAAATATGGGCAAAGCTTATGAAAGAATACCTTGGTGTTGAAGTGCCGGACAACAAGAATGGTGTTCTACAGGACTCCCATTGGAGTGGTGGAGCTTTTGGTTATTTCCCATCTTATGCTATAGGGTCGGCCTATTCTGCGCAGATTACTCATAGGATGGAACAAGAGCTGAATATTGAACATGAAATAGCTTCTGGTAGCCTTAAGGGAGTTAATGACTGGCTTGAAGAGCATGTATTTAAGTACGGCTCCATGTATGATCCTGATGAACTGTTTTACAGGTGTTGCGATGAAAAGTTTGATCCCAAGTATTTTGCGGATTATTTAACACGCAAGTTTTCTGCTATTTATGATTTGGAGGTGTAACATATGATAATATCAACCACACCTACCCTGGAGGGTAAAAGAATTGTTGAGTACAAGGGAATTGTATTTGGAGAGATAGTATCCGGTGTTGATTTTATAAAAGATTTTGCAGCAGGGCTGACAAACTTCTTTGGTGGACGTTCCGGTTCTTATGAAGGGGAATTGATAGAGGCCAGGGAAAATGCCGTTCAGGAGATGGCTCAGCGCGCATCAGCCATGGGGGCTAATGCTGTTGTTGGCGTAGATATTGATTATGAGGTACTGGGTCAGAGCAACAATATGCTTATGGTAATAGCGTCAGGAACGGCTGTGGTGGTTCAATAGTTTCATAAGGTTTCACCCATATCGGTTATGTAACATAAATTGATATGAGGTGAGATTTATGGAGAGATATGGCACAACGGTGACAAAAAGGGTGTTGCGCGGGGAACTTAAGCATGAAGGAGTTGTGGTTGTAAACTACAGGGTTGAATATCCGGAGTTTAAAGGAAACACCTACCAACTTGCTTTAGCGGGTATAAATAAGTTCTACCGCACAATGGCAGAGGAATACAAGCACTATCTTGAAAATGACTTTTACGATATGGCAGTTAAGCAGTAGGAAGATCTGACTGAGCAGGGCTTCCCATTTAATGCCTACGAGGCCGTGACGGAATTTACCGTAACCTACAATAGGGCGTGTATCCTGAGCCTCTACTTTGATAAGTATGAGTATACGGGTGGAGCCCATGGGCTGACTAACAGGACCTCTCAGACATGGAACTTGCAGAGGTGCGGAAGGATCAAGTTGAACCAGCTATTCCGTTGCTCCAATGATTACCGGGCTATCATATTCAAAGAGGTCATTGAGCAAATTCAGAAAAATCCCGACATCTACTTTGAGGACTACAAAAAGCTGGTGGTGGAAACATTTAACCCGGAGAGTTTTTTCTGCACCCCACGCGGGCTAGTGATATACTACCAGCAGTATGACATAGCACCGTATGCCAGTGGCATCCGGGAGTTCCTAATTCCTTACACAAACTGCATCATAGACCCCGTAAGAACTTGCTTTTCCTTATAAAAATAAGGCGTGCCCCTACAGATAGCTTTTTAATCTGTGGGGGCACTTCCTGTTTTACCTTAATATTTTTTTAAATATGTGCCTCTATTGCATCTGCTGCACTCCAAAAGAATGAGGCTTCTCCCACGAGATCTGTCACGCCTGCTCGGTTTAGATATAATCTGACGTCATTATTGACACCGCTGAAGGTGATGGACTTTCCCTTTCCTCTGTACTGTGTACACAGGTCGTGAATTGCTTGTGCGCCGGAAATGTCTAGGATGGGGACACCGCGCATGGAGAGGATAAGGTGGTCGCAGTCATCCACATTTGCAAGCCTTGAGTTGAAGTCTGATATTGCGCCAAAAAATATAGGTCCGGTTATATATGCAACTTCAATCCGTGAAAGTTTTCTGTCCATGTCTTTGGTTGTATCCATTGAAAGTTTGCTTTTTACTACAGCAGATAGCTCAATTTCAATTTTACTGGAGACAGACATATGCATTATTGCTGAAAATATGACGCCAATAACAATGGCTAGGGTCAGGTCAAAAATAACTGTAGCTATCATTGTGATCAGGAACTGACTGATGCCTGTTTTGAATTTATTTCTGAAGAGGTATTTAATGCCATCCCACTCATTCATTCTCCAGGCAGTGACTATAAGAACTGCTGCGAGTGCTGAGAGAGGAAGTTTAGCCATTACACCACCCATTAGGAACATGGTCAGAAGCAGGAAAATTGAGTGGAAGACGCTAGTCAGACGTGTTTGGAGGCCTGATTTAATTGCAACACTTGTACGAGCAATAGCAGATGTGGCGGGTACACCTCCAAAGAAAGGTATTATCATGTTTCCTAAGCCTTGAGCAATAAGTTGACGGTCACTGTGAAATTCTTCATTGTTCATTCTCGAGGCGCTAGCTCCGCACAGGAGTCCTTCAATCATACCGAGTAGCGCTATAGCAATAGCCGGAGAGGCCAGTGCTTTTAGGGTATCAACAGAGGGTAATGTTAGCCCTAAGCGATCTTCTAAAAGAAGGGTGCGTGGGATGTCACCAACAACAGCAATTCCATCTATCTTGATGAGAAGCGACACTGCGGTGGCGACAACTATAGATACAAGGGAAGAAGGCACCTTTTGCCCCCATTTTTTAGGCCACATGACCATTATTAGTATAACCAGAACGCCGAGAAGAATCTCGGGAATCGACCCAAAGAAGTTGACCACTTGGCTTCTGGCAATCATAATTGCGATACCGGAAGTAAAGCCCATAACTACAGGAGCGGGTATGTAATTAATAATTCTTCCTAATTTGAGCAAACCTGCAAGAAGTAACAGTGCACCTGCTAAAAAGCATGTTATAAATACACCTTGCAGTCCGTTGGCGGCAACAACGGCAATTAAAACTGCGGACATTGCGCCCGTAGGCCCGGATATTTGGTAGGATGCCCCGGAGAGGGGTCCTATGACAAAACCGGCTATGATAGCGGTTACAATTCCAGCTGCTGCACTGACACCGTTACTGACACCAAATGCCAATGCCAGTGGTAATGCAACTGCACTCACGGTTACTCCTGCAAGCATATCCTTGCTAAGCTTGGACAGGTTGTAGCTAGCAAATTCTTTTTTCAAATCCCGGACAAAGCCCGAAAACATATAATAAGACCTCCCAATTTCGTTAACAGCACAATGATACAACATTCCTGCATACTATTCAATGCACATGAAAGCAGAATATGGGGGGCAAAATAGAACTGTTTATTGTGTTTATTACGGAATAGGGGTATAATCAGATTCACATTATTAGCGGAGGATGTTTTATGTACAGTTTTGTCAATGATTACAGCGAGGGTGCCCACCCAAAAGTTTTGGAGCACCTAGTAAAATTTAATTTAGAAGGTAATATAGGCTATGGTTTGGACCACCACAGTGTTAGTGCAGCTCAGAGCATTAAGAGGTGGATTGGCAGGGAGGATCTTGATATTCACTTTTTGCCCGGCGGAACCATAACTAATCTATTGGTCATATCCGCTATGCTTAGGCCTCATCACTGTGTTGTTGCTGCAGAGACTGGGCATATCAATGTGCATGAGACCGGAGCTGTTGAAGCTACTGGTCATAAAGTTGTTACCATGCCCGGCGTTGACGGGAAATTGACTCCCGAAGATATACAGAAAGCTCTGTTGATGCACACCGACGAACATATGGTCAAGCCTGGAATGGTATACATCTCTGACTCTACAGAGCTTGGAACTATCTACTCTAAGGCAGAGCTTAGTGCTATAAGTGGCATATGCAGAGCTAATGGTCTGTTACTTTTCCTTGATGGTGCCCGCCTAGGAGCTGCACTAACATGTAGGGATAATGATTTGACGCTTGGCGATATTGCCGAGCTTGTTGATGTTTTCTATATTGGTGGCACAAAAAACGGAGCCCTGCTTGGAGAGGCCCTTGTTATATGCAATGGGGCTCTCAAAGAGGACTTCCGTTATTTGATAAAACAGCGCGGAGCCATGTTGGCAAAGGGGTTTGTGGTTGGTTTACAGTTTGAGGCTCTGTTTGAGGATAGGCTATTCTTTGAACTGGCCTGTCATGCAAACAGGATGGCTGAAATGTTCGCCAAGGCAATTGAGGCTTGTGGCTACAGCTTCTATACGCCTCCATGTACAAACCAACTGTTCCCGGTATTGCCTAACTCGGTGGTGGAAAAACTCAAAGATGAGTTTGGTTTCCTTGATCAGGTGAATCTTGATAATGACCACACAGCAGTGCGGCTTGTCACTTCATTTGCTACCACTGCTGAGAGTGTTGATTCGTTTAAGAATTACTTGGAGAAATTGTCGTAGGATTTTGTCTTCATTACAAAACCAAGAAGATTGGCTGCTGCCAGGTAGAGACTTTCTCTGCTGCAGCGGTCTTCTTTTAGTCCATCCAGTACCTGACGGATTACAGGTGGACCACCAGGCATGATTACGTCATTTCCGGCTTCTACAGCGTCTGCTCCGTCGACTACAATGTCCATGTCGCCCCAGTCGGTTACCACAACTCCGTCAAAGCACCATTCCTCACGGAGAAGCGTTTTGCAGAGGTCACTGTTTCCCGCGGCAAAGGTTCCGTTTATTTTGTTGAAGGAACTCATAATGGTGTAGAAATCAGTGGAGCGCACCAGCATTTCAAAGGGTTTAAGATATATCTCTCTTGCTGCGCGTTCTTCTACTATGGTGTCCACAGCGTCATAGTTTTTCTTGATGCTTCCTCTGCGGTATGTCTCCTGCTCGTTTAGGGCAAAGTGTTTTGGACAGACGGTGGCATGATTTGTTGTACTCACTCCTAATGTTATATGTGTAGCACATATGCCAGTGAGGAGGGGATCCTCTGAGTAGTACTCAAAGTTTCTTCCGCAGATAGGGTTCCGTTGGATGTTTACGGCGGGAGCCAGCCAACTGTCCACAGAGAGGTCCTCTGATTCTAAGCCCACTGCTTCTCCAAACTTGTAGAGGAGAGCGGTGTTGAAGGTGCATGCCATAGATGAACCGGTAGGCCATGCTGTATG
>CAZIVK010000058.1:0-7950 GCA_964542515.1 uncultured Oscillospiraceae bacterium
CAGAAATAGATTCAATGTGGACGAGGAGCTGGATGCACCATTTGACCTGCAACAAATGAAACGTAGCCTCGTATACGTAAAAAAATACTGGAAAAACATTCTCCTGGCATTTATCTTCAGCATAGTTGCAATCCTACTGAGCCTGTTGAACCCAATGATGCAAAAGTTAGTTATAGACACACTCATTCCGGAAAAGAACGTCAAGTTAATAATTCTTCTGGGTGTTGTCTTCTTCCTATTTAACATAATAACAGTACTTGCGAACCGCGCCCGGGGCCGAATCAGTGTAAAAACCGGTCAGAACATCATAACCGATATGCGTACAGACATCTTTGCACATCTGCAGATGCTCGGATTTGACTACTATGACAGTCGCCCCCACGGAAAGATCCTCACCCGCGTCATAAACTACGTCAACACAGTTGCGGATTTTCTGACAAACAGCCTCATAAACGCCGTCCTTGAGATTATAAGTATGTTTTTTATTGTAGGGTTTATGCTTGCGTTATCGCCTAAGCTGACTCTGATAATTCTCTCGGGCCTTCCGTTCTTTGCATTGTACGTGTACATAACAAAGCCTCGGCAGAGGCGGTACCGCCAACTCAGAGCCAACAAGCAGTCAAACACCACCGCTTACCTTGCAGAAAACATAAACGGTGTTAAAGTGACTCAGGCCTTTGCCCGGGAGGAGTATAACCACAACATCTTTAGAGGCCTTCTGGAGGAACTGCGGAAGTACTACCTTAAAGCTGTATACCTGGCTCTCGGGATGTGGCCTATGACCGCCATGCTCTCAAGAATAGTCAGCATAGCTGTATACATAACAGGCGTATACCTTTTCCGCGCCGACTTCATCAGTGCGGAGGGTGTTTTCCAAATTGGTACTCTAATTGCCATGACACAGTATGCAGGCCGCTTCTGGGGACCCATGCAGCGCCTGGGCAACATCTACAACCAGCTTCTGGACACCGCCTCCTATCTGGAGCGCATATTCCAAGTGCTTGATGAGCCCGTCACAGTGGACGACTCCGCAGACGCCCCTGACCTCCCTCCAATAGAGGGCGCGGTGCGTTTTGATAATGTACTGTTTGAGTATGAAAAGGGAGTGCCTGTCCTAAAACACGTCAGCTTCAACGTGGAGCCCGGTGAGAGTATAGCTCTCGTAGGCCCCACAGGAGCAGGAAAGTCCACAATCATTAACCTAATCTCACGTTTCTACAATGTGACTGAAGGTAAAGTCCTTGTAGATGAACACGACCTCTCAGAGGTTACTCTCCGTTCACTCCGTCAGCAGATGGGTGTAATGCTCCAGGACACCTTTATATTTTCCGGTAATATTTTGGAAAATATACGCTACGGCAAGCTTGATGCAACGGATGATGAGTGCATAGCAGCCGCAAAGACAGTTCATGCAGACGAATTCATCTCCCAGATGACGGACGGCTACCTTACAGAAACAAACGAACGTGGAGAGGGACTCTCGGCAGGACAAAAACAGCTCATCTCCTTTGCCCGTACCCTACTGTCAAATCCGCGCATCCTAATACTGGATGAGGCCACCTCCTCCATAGACACAAACACAGAGCTCCTGGTTCAGGAAGGAACCGCAGCCCTACTAAAAGGCCGTACATCCTTCATAGTGGCTCACCGCCTCTCAACCATAAAGAACTGCAACCGCATCATGTACATAGAGGACGGCAAAATTTCCGAATCCGGCAGCCACTCCGAACTCATGCAGTCCGGCGGACTGTACTACAATCTCTACATGTCACAACTCGGCGGATCCGCCGTTTAAACTCAGTCAAACACGGGGACGGTTACCTTGTTAAACAAGGTAACCGTCCCCGTGTTTGATGTCCAGTACTTAGTACTGTATGTCCTCAAGGGCTTCTCTGTCCTTGACAATTATGGTCCTGTGGCCTTTAAGCTCAATTATACCTTCATCCTGAAGGGTGGTGAGCCTGCGACTGAGAGTCTCTTGGCTCATACCCAATTGGGAGGCCAAATCCCCTTTAGTCATTTTGAGATTAATTACCTTATTTTCCTCCGAGAGCTCCAGCAGTTCGGCCGCAAGGCGCTGCTCTACAGTGTTTAAATTTATAGCCTCAATAAGGGTTTCAGCCTTATCCAGGCGCTTGCTCATAACTTCCATGACTTTAATAGCTATTGAGAAGTACTTTGCCATCAGTTCCTTCAGTTTATCCCCCTCAATGACACACATCATTGTGTCCTCCAATACCTCTGCGTTATCCGTATGTGCCACTGGGCTGAGCAGGGAGAGCTCACCCATAAACTCACCGGGTCCTATGACGCGGATAACTTGCTCCTTACCGTTGGCAGCAAATCTGGTTATCTTGACTCTCCCGGTATGCAAAACAAAGAGAGTTCCGCCTTTATCGCCCGCCATGTACACCATTTCACCTTTTTCAAAGCTTTTGGCTGTTGTAATGAGGGCTATCTCCAACATCTCTTCCGAGGTGAGGTTGCTAAATATCGGCACGCTTCTAATACAGTCGGAGTGGCCTTCTTCTTGATGATCACATGTGCTACAGCCCATTTATTGTTCCTCCTAACCTTTCTAATGTATTAATGCCCTCAGGGCAGTTACAAGACAGTCCATTTCATAGTCTGTTCCTACGCTTATACGCAGGTAGTTGGCGATACCAGGGGAGTTAAAGTGCCTCACTAGAATCCCATTCATTTTTAGGTGCTCCAGTAGCTCTAAGCCCGAGTAATTCGTATGGCGTGCAAAAAGAAAGTTAGTACCAGAGGGCAAGACTTCAAATCCGAGCCCCTTCAGTTCATTGGATATTCTTTCACGTGTTGCAACAACTTTGTCTGTTGTCTCTTTAAAGTATGCTGTATCCAGGAGGGCGGCCGCACCAGCCACCATAGCAAGGCGATCCACGGAGTACGAGTTAAATGAGTTCTTTACCCTGTTGATACCCTCTATCAGCTCTGGAGAGCCAACTGCAAAACCGATACGTAGGCCAGCAAGACTGTACGATTTAGATAGGGTCCGCACGACAAGGAGGTTTGGGTATTCATTTATCAGCTCCAATGAGCTCTCCCCTCCAAAGTCCACATAAGCTTCATCCACAAGGACAACGTCCTGGGGATGAGCGTCAAGTATCCGGCGTATATCATCCAGTGACAGCGCAATGGAAGTTGGTGCGTTTGGGTTGGCAATGACGACTCCTCCAACACCCTCAGCAAATGCCTGAACATCAACTGTTAAACCGACATTCATGGGAATTTGAGTGATGGGGATACCGTAGAGTTCGGCGTATACAGGGTAGAAACTGTATGAGATTGCCGGGGTTAGTATGGGTCTATCTGCGTCCCAGAAGGCCTTAAAGGCAAAAGCAAGCACCTCATCCGACCCGTTACCTACAAACACCTGTTCAGGCAAAAGATTGTACAGTTCACAGACGGCATTGATAACCGCAGCAGCATCCGTGTTGGGGTAGAGCCTAAGGTTGCGCCCTCCCTCCCCAAGTTCCCGGGTTATAGCGGCTAGTACATCAGGGGATGGTGGATATGGGTTCTCATTGGTGTTTATTTTGATCAATTCCGTAGCTGCTGGGGGTTGTTCACCGGGTACGTACGGTTTAATAGTTTTTGTAATGTTGTTCCAAAATTTACTCATAATGCTACCTCCGATACATTGGTATACAAGGCATTATACCACGCTTTACTTCACAATACTATTCCGTTTAGTTTTTGACATTGTCCACTCTAGAGAGTATAATTATCATAAAAAGGGAGGGCTACCATGCTCAAAATTGAAAACTTATCAAAAAGCTATGCGGGCGGAAAAATCAAGGCTGTAGATGGCATAAACTTAAATATTAAACACGGAGAAATCTTTGGTTTCTTGGGACCCAACGGAGCCGGTAAAACAACTACAATTAAGATGATAGGCGGCATCCTTTCCCCGGACCAGGGACAGATCACCATCAATGGCCACAACATGGCAACGGAACCCATCGCTGCAAAAAAATCCATGGGCTACGTTCCGGATAACCACGAAATCTACGAGAGACTCACAGGATACGAATACCTAAATTTCATGGCGGACGTATACAAGGTGGACGCCGAAACAAGACGCATACGCGGTGAGAAGTATCTTGAGATGTTTGGTATTGCAGATGCTGCAGGGGACCCCATAAAGAGCTACTCACACGGCATGAAGCAAAAAATGATGATAACAGCCACACTTCTCCACCAACCCCCTCTCTGGATCCTGGATGAGCCAATGGTGGGTCTTGATCCGCGCTCAGCCCTCCTCCTCAAAGAGGAAATGCGCACACACTGCAACCAAGGAAACACCGTCTTCTTTTCCACACACGTCCTGGAGGTTGCGGAGAGACTCTGTGACCGTATAGGCATTATAAAGGGCGGAAAGCTCATAGCTGTTGGAACCCTTGAGGAGCTCCGCAAAAACAGTAAAGATGAGACCCTTGAGCAGATTTTCTTTGAACTCACGGAAACGGGGGAAGCTTGATGTCCGACTTTATGAAATTGTTCCGTCTCCAGTTTAAGGTGTGCTTTGGCCTTGGTTCTTTTTTGAATGAATGGAAAACAAACCGCAAATCCTTTATAAAGAAATTCGTTACGGGCCTACTAATCCTACTTTCCTTGGGCACGCTGGCCGCCACTTGGGTCTGGCTCCTATACTTCATCTTTTCCGGACTTATGAGTCAGGGTATGATTGATATGGGCCTGCTGATGCCATTCTTAGCCGGCATGCTTATTGTGCTGGTTTTTGGTGTATCGGGTGTTTTGGGTATACTCTTCCTCTCAAAGGACATAGGGTTTTTGGCATCGCTCCCCATCAAGCAGGGTACTGTTTTTGCATCAAAATTCCTTTTGGTCTATCTATATGAGCTCTTTATACTGCTCCTTTTTATACTGCCCGCCATCATAGTATACGGTATTGTTGCAGGCATGTCGGCCATATTCTATGTTAAGGGAGTTGCTGTGGCTCTGTTGCTACCAATGCTACCCCTGGTGCTCTCTACACTTTTAGCTCTACTTCTCATGAGGTTTTCAGGTCTCTCCAGAAGGCGTGAACTCTTTATGGTAGTTGGCGGGTTTATTATAACTATCTTTTTTGTGATAGGTCAAAACTTCCTCGCCTCAAAGCTATCCACCATGAGACAGGATGAAATTATGGCTCTTCTTGCAAAAACCAATGGTCTGGTTCTGCTTATTGGGCGTGCATTCCCTCCTGCTCTGTGGGCTGTCAATGCAGCAGTAAAGGTTGGTATAGATTCCGTTATAAACTGGCTTCTGTATCTCGCAAGCACTCTGGGCGCTTTTGCTGTGGCCTACTATATCGGCTCAAAAATATACCTCTCAGGTGCACTGGCTCAGTTAGAAACCGGTAAGCGCAAAAAGAAACCTGCCGCCAAAAACAACAGGTATGTTGAGAGCTCACTTATAAAAGCTTTTGCCATGAGAGAGTTTAAACTTATCATCCGGTCGCCCATCTACGCTCTCAATTCTCTTATTGGTGTTGCAATGTTTCCCTTGATGATTATTATATTGCCAATGACAAGCGGCACAGATCCCGACCTGCAGCAGATGGAGATGTTCCTCCAAAACCTGGATACTTCCCTTGTTTTCCTTGTAAGCTTTGGTGTTGGTCTGCTTGTATGTACTACAAACATGGTGGCCGGCACAGCTGTCTCCAGAGAGGGTGACAACTTCTGGCTCAGTAAGGTTATTCCTGTATCGTACCGTATACAATCCTACGGAAAGCTCCTATTTAGTTGGCTCGTGGATGTGACCACCATTCTACTCTGTTTAGCTGTTGCATTCTACCTTCTTCCGAATTTCCGTCTTATGATTGCATTAGCCGGAATATGCGCCACCGTAGCTGCAATATCCCTCAATGCACTAAAGCTATTGATTGACGTATCACGTCCCAAACTAAAGTGGTCCAGTGAGGCGGAGGCCATGAAGCAGAACTTCAATGGCTTCTTAGCCATGATCCTGTCTTTGATAGTAGGGGGCGCCATTATCTTTGTGACATATATGGTCGGAAAAATACCGAACGGAGCGCTGTCCTTCATCCTACTGTTAGGATTCTTAACAGCTCTCGCGTTCGGCTCGGTGGCAGCATTGGGTGCGGTTTCAGTAAAAGTGCTCAGTAAAATAGAACAGTAGTTTAGGCTATGCCTGCTTGGACCTGTCCGGGATTATTTCTATCCAGTAGCCGTCCGGGTCCTCTATGAAGTAGATACCCATATCTTTATTTTCATAGCATATGCAGCCCATGGCCCTGTGTTTTTCACGGGCCGCTTCAAGGTCATCCGCCACCATGGCGAGGTGGAATTCCACCTCACCCAGGTCGTATGCCCCAGGGTGATCTTCAAGCCATGTCAGCTCCAGTGAAAAGGTTCCGGATCCATCCGTCAGGAATACAATCTTAAAGCCGTCACGGCTCACTTCACGGTTCTTTACCAGTCCAAGAGCTTCACTGTAAAAGGTGAGGCTCTTTTCTAGGTTGCGGACGTTAAAATTAAAGTGGTTAAATTTAAACATAGGGCTTCCTCCTATTAGACGTATTTACGCGTTATGTTGCCGGTAAGCAGGGGGTTTACTTCAAAGGTTACTTCATCTCCCAGGGCGCAGTCCGTACCTGTGACGTCCACTACAGTGTGTAGCATTCCTACATGACCCAGTACCCTTAACGGGCAGTCCCCAATGCTCACATACACCTTCCTGCGTGTGATGCCGCGCTTGAGGTCTGACAGTATGTACCTTAAGGTTTCAAAGAACTTGTAGGAGTCCCTGCCCTTTTCAGCGCAAAAACCGTCAACATACCCTACTGGAATAACTGCTATCCTCATAGGTTGCTTGGACTTGTATGAGCTTCCGTAGCCTATTGTAGTTTTTTTGGGAATCCAACGCACTTCAGCTATTGTGTCCCTCACAACACCCACTTTGCGCAGTCCGTAGTTTGACTTAGTTGCAAGGCGGCCTGTTATGGCGGACCCAACCCTGACGGCGTCAAAATTACAGAAGTCATACCTGAACAATGCCGATGAGTTTGCCGCATGTACAAGACCGGGCTCTATGCCCTTTGCCCGCAGTTTTTCTATGACGTCCTCAAAACGCCTCACCTGCTCCCGGGTGGTCTTTTCACTGTCATAGGCGCGGCAGAAGTGTGTGTATATGCCTGTCAGTGCAACGCTTGAGAGATGTTTGTAGACCGATAATATCTTTTCAAAGTCACCCGGATCAAATCCATAGCGACCCATGCCCGTGTCTATTTCAACGTGGGCTTCCACTACCGACTTGCGTTTTTCAGCGATGCTGTTTATTACAAGGGCAACATCCTGCGATCCGATTGTACCGATCAGATTGTAGTCCAGGAGCGCTTCAATGTACGTGGGCTCTATGGTGGAGCGGAGCATTAGGATTTCCTCATCCTGAAAGCCATTTTCTCGGAGTAACTTTGCGTCCTCAATGTCTGTCAGAGCAAACCTGGAGATTCCCTCTTTTCTGAGAGCCCCCGCGGTCTCCAACAGTCCCAACCCGTAGGCGTTCCCCTTGAGCACGGCATAAATCAATGAATTGCCCGCGCGCTCACGGATTTTAATCAGGTTATGTCTTATCCGGTCGGTCTCGATCAACATCGTCTTCATTGTTTTTTCCTCTGCTTTCCAACTTTCTATTTTTAAACTGATATTTCTTTTTCATGCTCCAGTTCATTGCCTTCATACCAAGATCTACAGCATTATATATAAGGGGACTAATGACATTGTCAAACTCCCCTACAAATTCACAGAAATCCCCGTTAAAACCGCGTTTAAAGCGGTATAGTCCGTACAGAGGGTTGTCCTCACTGAGGTCACCGGACACGCCCCGGAAATCATATATATGACAGCCCAGGGAGGCCCCCCACTTGATCATTTCCCACTGAAGCAGGTAGTTAGG
>CAZIVK010000059.1:0-7774 GCA_964542515.1 uncultured Oscillospiraceae bacterium
CGCTCATTTGGTGACATGTCCGGAAGGTTTAGTGTTATGGGCTTGGAAGTGTTATTTTGAATGAGTTCAGCACCCACTGAGGATTTACCTTCCAGCAGTGCGGCGCGGACACCTGGAACATAGATCTTGTCACCAGGCTGTATGTCATAATCCGCTGCGTTGTCAAGTGTGAAAGGAAGCATGCCCCAGTTAACAACGTTTGAGCGGTAGCGTTTTGTGGCATATTCAGATGTGATATTGGCAACGCCACCGAGGACTCTTTGGCAGGATGCTGCCTGCTCCCTGGCTGAGCCGTCACCGGGCTTTAGGGCAAAGATTGCTGAGCCTATCCCACAAGATTTGTAGTCATGGCCTTCAAGGTATGTCAGAAGTTCCGATGAAGGGGTTTCGCCGTCAATGGCTGCGCGTCTGTCCACCTCAAGCTTTTGGATATCCTGGGCACGTCCTACGTAGGCGGGGTCAGTGCGGGACAGTGTGAAGGAGGCCAGTTTCAAGGGGTTTGAGCGATATGAGGATGTCTCGCCTGATGGTATGAGCTCATCTGTGGTAGTCACGGGGTCATATATGGCAGATGCTACTCCAATTAGAAGATCACTGGGGAGAGGTATTTGTGCCGGCCAGTCCACAATATTTGGACCAAACACCAGTTCGGCGGAGGGGTCCGGATTTCCGGCTCCAAAATATACACGGTGTTCATATGGTGAAGGCATAAACTTGAAGTCTGTATGTGCTGTGTCTACGGGAAGTGTTTCAATGTCAGTGGCTGCGGTTATTGCACCGCCATTTAATGCAGATGCTGCAATGGAGCGTGCATCCATAAGTGCTACATAGGATAGCTGACCATCCGACGGCTTTGAACCTTCCCTACTTGGGAAGTTACGGGTGGCATGTCTAATTGAAAAGCCTCCGTTACCGGGGACATCCCCTGCACCAAAGCAAGGACCGCAGAATGCGGTACGGATGGTGGCCCCTGTGGCCATTAGTTTAGTCAGTGTGCCGTTATCCATGAGGTGCAGCATCATTGGCTGACTGGCGGGATATATAGATAGATTGAAGGCCCCTGAACCTAGCGATGTACCTTCTAGGATTTCAGACATTGCCTGGATATTTTGGTAGAGACCTCCTGAGCAGCCCCCAACAAATGCTTGGTCCACAATGAATTTGCCATCTTTAATCTTGTTGCGCAGTGGTGTTACTTCAAATTCCGAAGGCATCAGTTTGCGGGCTTCAGCGTCCACTGTGGCTAAAATATCCTCAAGATTTGCGTTAAATTCACGGATAGTGTAGCAGTTTGAGGGGTGGAAGGGTAGAGCAATCATGGGCTCCACTTCACTGAGGTCAATTTTGACAAGGGAATCATAGTATGCCCCCTCTGATGGTGAGAGCTCTGCCCAACTGTGGCCACGGCCATGGAGGGTGAGGTAGTCCTTTACAATGCTGTCTGTGCTCCATACAGAGCTGAGGCAGGTGGTTTCTGTGGTCATTACGTCAATTCCGAAACGGTAGTCCATGGAGAGGTTATCAATGCCTGGGCCTATGAACTCAAGAATCTTGTTTTTAACTGCACCGTTTGCAAAAGTTGCTTTTATAAGTGCCAGTGCAACGTCTTGTGGTCCTACACCGGGACGAGGTTTGCCCTCAAGGTAAACTGCAACAACGTCGGGGTATTTTATGTCATAAGTGCGGCCGAGGAGTTGCTTTACAAGCTCAGGTCCGCCCTCACCTACAGATAGAGTACCTACAGGACCGTAACGCGTGTGGCTATCAGAACCGAGTATCATCTTACCACAAGCGGCATACCTTTCACGCATGTACTGGTGAATTACTGCAAGATGGGCAGGCACAAACTCACCGCCGTACTTCTTTGCGGCAGAGAGTCCAAATATGTGGTCATCCTCATTGATAGTGCCTCCAACGGCGCATAAGCTGTTGTGGCAATTGGTGAGTACATAGGGTATAGGGAATTTATCCAGACCGCTGGCACGAGCTGTCTGAACAATTCCAACGTATGTGATATCATGTGATGCCATAGCATCAAATTTAAGTTTAAGTTCCGACATGTCCCCAGAGGTGTTGTGGGACGAGAGAATGGAGTGGGCTATAGTCATGGTTCTTGCTTTTGATAGTGCATCAGGAGTAAGGTTACCTGCAGGAACAGGCGCACCCTGCTTTAGTTGAACTCCACTTTTATATACTGTTATCAAGGCATGTCCTCCTTATGAGTTTAGTTTATTGTATCATCTAGTCAAAGTGTGGTCAAGTTGAATATCTTTCCCGTAAGGTAATTGACTTAGAACTACAAATAGGGCAATAACAAGTGCTGCTGCCCCTGTACGCACACCAACACCTCCACCTATAAGGTATGCGTGATATCCGCTCCAGGATGCAAACTGAACCAAAACCGCAACCAGAGCTTTTGCCGGCATGAGAAATGCAAATATAACAGATAGGACATCTGCCAGATAAAAGTACCTCTCATGCATGGAGGGGAGTAGTAGGGGTATGAGTATGACCATAACTAAGGAAAGGTTTATTATCGAGCGGTTGTCCAGAACTTTACGCTTAATATATGTGTAGAAGAGCAATGTAAATAGACATGCAAATGCAGTGATGACACCGGCAGTGGAGTATATAGGCGCGTACTCATTTTGTGATACAAACGCAAAAATAGATGGTGCATTTAACGTAAGATACGAGCTGTATGACCCCACCTGACTTGTGTATATGGTAATGATATCCACTAGTGGTCTGCCAAAAATGATAGCGGGGAGTGTTATTAGCACGTAAACCAAAGGGAAAGCAAATAGATGCTTTATTTTGACTTTGCCGGTTAAGAGGAGCACTGCATAGATGGGGAGGAGAAAAATAATTTGTAGTTTAAAAGAAAAGGCAATAGCGGCGCATGCCACGGAAAGCCAAGCGCGGTCTTTTAGAGCATAGTAGAGGGCCATTAATCCAAAAGCGGAATATATGGAGTCACACTGAGCCCAGAGAGCGGAGTTTACCCATATTGTTGGGAGCATCAAAACAACAAAAAAGGAGAGGAGCTGAAGATGTCTTTTGCGTACAAATACTGAGACAATCTTCATGGCGTAGAGAGCAAGTATAACATCAAAAACTACAGATAGAAACTTGATAAGATACAGGCTACTCATGGGGAAGTATGAAAAAATGGCCAAAAAGTAGAGATATGGGAAGTTGTAGTCACCAATCTTATGACCAAGCCCCTTTATACCCCCGTTCTGGCTGAAAAACTGAACCCATTTAGAGAGGAAGGCATTATAGTCATTTGATCTATAATCAAGAGGGATGATGCGGAGAACCATAGCAGCTACAATTAGTCCCGATGCAAACAAAAATGTTGGAATATCTGTAATGAGACCTAACATAATAAGCAGTGAAAGAGTTGCAAAGATCAACACTGCAAAAAATAAAGGTACTGCCAAGGTATATTCAGATAATTCTGCAAACAAATTAAGCAGAGAGGCCAATATCACACCAGCTAACGCCACCACTCCTGCAGCGTAAAAGTAATTTCTTTTAGTTTTCATTTTATCACCGTCCTCGGCTATTATATACTAAAGGGTGTGGGGGAGCAATAAAAATTCGGTTTTATAAAA
The DNA here is from genome assembly GCA_964542515.1 of uncultured Oscillospiraceae bacterium. GTDB lineage: Bacteria > Bacillota > Clostridia > Oscillospirales > JAAYOS01 > CAZIVK01. The sequence continues at coordinate 3,621 of CAZIVK010000059.1, forward strand.
AACGACATTTTCTCTTTAAATAGGTGGCATCTTGTGATATACTAATTTTAAATATCTAAATCCGACGAAGGTTGGGTAAGCGGGGATTATAATGCGTAATAATAGAAATGATGAACTCGAAACACAATCGGACGGTATAGTTGAGGGAAGAAACCCTGTTCTTGAAGCCATAAAAGCCGGACGCAAAATAGACAAGCTATTTGTACCTGCGGAGGACCATGATTCATCCCTTCGCTATATTATATCTAAGGCCCGTGATGCAGGCGCTACCATTGTTGAAACGGATAGGAAGCGCCTTGACTCCATGTCCGTTACACGCTCCCATCAGGGGGTTATAGCTCAGATCCCTGTACGTGAGTATACCCCTTTGAGTGATGTCTTAGACAGTTTGAAGGATGGTGCTTCACCCTCCTTAATAGTTGTGTGTGATCACATAACTGACCCTAACAACCTCGGAGCTATTATCCGCACATGTGACGCCACCGGCGTACATGCCGTAATTATTCCTAAAAGGCGGTCGGCAGGCCTCACAGCTACCGTTGCAAAGGCATCTGCCGGAGCTTTGGAGCATGTTAAAATAGTTCAAGTGTCAAATATAGCCTATACCCTCCGCACCCTTAAGGATAATGGCCTTTGGGTGTTCGGTGCCACAGGTGAGGGGGACAAGGAGATCTATGATGTGGATTTCACTATGCCCGCCGCTGTGGTAATTGGTTCGGAAGGTGACGGAATTAGCCGCCCTGCATTAGCTGAATGTGACTTTATTGCATCAATTCCAATGCTCGGCAAAATATCATCTCTCAATGCATCTGTGGCTGCCGCTATAGTGCTCTATGAGGCGGTCCGGCAGAGGAGAAAAACTTAATGGGTGAGATGGATGTCGGAAAGTAGAAAAGATTACGATGTGACAGCTGAACAACTAAAAATTCCATGGGAAGAAAATACAGATTCCGATGAGCTACTCCTTGAGAACATTCTCAAAGAGTTTTCAAGTGATGCTAACCGGGATGCATTTACTGACGGCACAGCTGAATTAGATGTTGCTGACGCTGAACCTATCCCTGAAGTTGTTCATGAGCCTGAGCTGTGGCAGGAGCCTGTGCAGGAGCTGGAGGAGAACCCTATAATCTCATTGCAAAGGGAATTTGAGGACAACTCAGCTCCCAAATCTCGCAGGAGAAAGAAGCGGGAGGTGGCGGAGGAAGGCAAGCAACAGGTCAAGGTTGTATCTGAAAATGACACAAACCCTCTTTTTGGTGATGATTTTGCTAAATACTTTGGTCCTGAGGCCGGACTTGCCACTCAAATTGAAATTGGTGAGTACAATCTTGATGATGAAGATGATTTTGAGGAGCCCGTAAAGAAAGGCTTTTTCAGGCGTAGGAAATCACAAGCGGAAGAAGTGTTTTATGATGATGATGATGTGGAAGTTACCGTTCCCCCTGAGGAGTACATAGATCCTGAAGTAGCGTCTAAAAACCTTATTCAAGAAATGGGACTAATAAGGCTAAGACTTTTGATAAGTGTGGTTTTTGTAGTTCCTCTTTTGTATATGATGGTCGCCCCAAAGTTTGGACTATTTTTACCGCAGTTCATTACATACGTCTATAGTCCGTCTACATATCTCTTTGTGGGTTGTATACTGCAGGTTATAATTATGCTTCTATGCATAGAGACAGTAGCTACCGGTGTACGTGATCTCATCCTGTTCCGGCCAAATGTGGAGAGCATAGTTGCCTTGTCATCTATCCTAACCCTTGCCCACTCCATAAGTATAGTTCTGTTCCCACAATGGGAGGGGTACTACCCATATACCGCAATCAGCTCGCTGTCCCTTATATTTGCCGCATACTACCGCCAAAGGTACAGAATGGCACTTCTCCGCTCATACAAAGCCGTTTCTGCCATGTCTAAACCCTCAGTAGTAGTTCATGAAAAGGAAACATATGGCGGTGCAGGAGCTGTTGTAAAGGTAAAGACAGACTCAATAAAAGATTTTGTTAACCGCACAGAAAATAATGATATTGTAAAAAAATCATGGGCTTATGCTTCACCACTGTTAATTGTTCTGTCAGCTGTGAGCGCCTCTATAGCAAGCTTTGGAGCTGGTCAGCCGCACAGGTTCCTCTGGATATTTTCTGCCATGATCACCGTAGCGGCACCGTTCTCATGCTGCGTCCCATATTATCTGTCATTCTCTAGGGTCGCAAGATATTTGGGCACTATGGGTGAGGCAATAGCCGGTTGGAGCGCCGCTACTGAGTTTGGTGCTGCCGACAATATAATTGTGACAGATACAGACCTCTTCCCACTTGGTAGTATCACACTAAATGGTTTGAAAGTGTTTGGTGGGTATGCTGTTGACCGTGTCATATCCTACTCCGCAAGCCTTATTTCAGTCTCCGGTGCCGGTACAGCCAGGCCCTTTATGGAACTCCTCCATGACCAGTCCTCTACTTTATACAACGTTACAAACTTCAAGTACTATGAAAACGGGGGAATTGGTGGGGAGATAAACGGTGATAGTGTCATCGTCGGTTGTGACTCATTTATGTTGCGGACTGGAATAAAAATTCCCAAGGACATCAACATAAAAAACGCCATCTATATAGCTATAAACCTTGAACTTGCAGGTATATTTGCCGTAAATTACAACATGCAAAACGGTGTCAAAAAGGCTGTTCTAAATCTGCAGAAAAGTGGAGTTACCCCTGTTCTGGCCATTAGGGACTTCAACATAACACCTGCAATGATAGAAGCCAAACTGAAAATATCCTCGGACACCGCAGACTTCCCTCCAATTGAGGAGCGTATAGACCTATCAAATCCGGACAGAATCTTTGCTGCTGGACCCTCTGCGGTGGTGAGTAGAGAAGGACTCGGACACTATGCAGATAGTGTTATATGTGCAAGGAACCTACACAAATCCACAAAAATCAGTTTGGTCCTAACCTTTGCCCAAATAGCGGTCGCACTACTTGTAATGTTTTACTTAATGTATACTCACTCCCCTGTACAGGCAACACCCGCAAACCTCCTAGCTTACATGGGTATCTGGCTCATACCAAACCTTATAGTGTCAAGTTGGGTAAACCTGTGATTCAACATTCCAAAAAGTACCACACATAATTGATGCCTGAGGGTTGAACTTCTCGGGCATTTATGTTACTATTAAGCAGATTTTTCTTTAAGGAGATAATGTATTGACATATAAAGCTATGGGTTCCAGATGGTACTTTGATGAGGAGTACAATGAAATAACAGCCACTTACACAGAGTTTGTCAAAGATATACTTGAAAGTGACATCTTAGATAAATTAAAGAAATGCAGTCATCACGTTGATATATCAAGACTTCAGCACAGTCTCAATGTATCATACTTTTCATTTCTAGCAGCTAAAAACCTAGGCCTTGACGCAAAATCGTCAGCAAGAGCAGGCCTCTTACATGACCTCTTCTTTTATAACAAGAAAGAATCCGGACTTGGAATCAGACACTCAGTGTTCCACCCTAAAATGGCACTCCAAAACGCAACCGAGCATTTTGAGCTGAATGATAAGGAAAAAGAGATCATCCTATGTCACATGTGGCCTGTCTGCTCCACCATTCCACGTCACCCGGAAACCTACCTGGTCTCCTTCGTGGACAAATACTGCGCCACCTTCGAAGCATGTAACTACTCCGCCCGTACCGTAAGAAATGTATTCCTACGCTGTTTTGCCAGAGCATAACTAAATACAAATTTTTAATCCAGAAAAGATATTGGCATAGTTTGGTATGTATTACCGGCTATGCCGATTTTTTTGTTTTGAAGTGGATGTAGAAACTGGTGGGTCAAAGCCACATAAGTTAGGCTTGTTGCAAAAGTTTACATATGGTATTATAATTCATTGGTAAGTAGGGGGTATGTGATTTTGTGCGGCAAGCTGGATGTATCCAGTATGATTTTCGGAGCTTAATGGATGAATTGAGAAGGAGTGTCGAGTTTGTTGCTCGACGATATGTTATGAAAAAAATTAGCTTGATAATTGCATTTGTTTTAGTTTTTGCATTGTCTATTCCCCTAGTTGCTTATGCAAACATGGCAGCCCCTATGGAGGCAGATATTGGTTCGTCAATAACATTTGAGAAAAATGATGCAGTTTCAGTAATAT
>CAZIVK010000060.1:0-7770 GCA_964542515.1 uncultured Oscillospiraceae bacterium
ACCAAAATGTTCTCAGAAGTGAACATTGTATTCAATCAAGGTAACTGTTACGGGATAATTGGAGCAAACGGTGCCGGAAAGTCTACATTTCTAAGAATCCTATCGGGGGAACTCGAGGCATCGTCCGGTGAAGTCAACATTCCCGCAAATTTGCGGATGTCCCAGCTCGTACAGGACCAAAACAAATATGACGCATACACAGTTATGGATACGGTCATTATGGGAAACAAAAAGCTCCACGAAGTCCGTGAGAAAAAGGATGCTCTCTATGCTAAGGATGATTTTACTGAGGAGGACGGAATCCTTGCATCGGAACTAGAGTACGAGTTCTCGGAAATGGGTGGATGGGACGCTGAATCGGATGCAGCTAAGATCCTTAACGGACTTGAGATAGACAGCACCAAACATGATACAAAAATGGCGGACCTTGACGGTCGTGAAAAAGTTAAGGTGCTCCTTGTTCAGGCGCTCTTTGGTAAACCTGATATAATATTGCTTGATGAGCCTACAAATAACCTTGACTATAAATCTATCCGGTGGCTTGAAGATTTCCTTATGGATTTCCCTGGCACCATTATAATTGTGTCCCATGATAGGCATTTTTTAAATACTGTCTGCACCCATATCGTGGACATAGACTACACTAAAATTCAGATATACGTAGGAAACTATGACTTCTGGTATGAGTCCAGCCGCCTTATGCAGCGTCTGTTGCGTGACCAACACAATAAAGCTGAGGAGAAGGCTAAGGAGCTCAAGGAGTTTATAGCTCGCTTCTCCGCAAATAAGTCAAAGGCACGGCAGGCCACCTCAAGGAAAAAACTCCTGGAGGATCTCGCAATTGAGGAGATGCCCGCGTCCTCAAGGCGCCACCCATGGGTTGGATTTAAAGCGGACCGTGACCTAGGCAAGGACATATTGCAGGTTACAGAACTCTCAAAGGTTGTTGATGGCGTTCAGGTGCTGGATAAAATCTCCTTCACCGTAAACAGGGAGGACAAAATTGCCTTTGTTGGTGAGAATGAAATTGCTATCACTACCCTCTTCAAAATCCTAACTGGTGAACTTGAAGCGGACAGCGGAACATTTAAATGGGGTGTGAGCACCTCACAATCATACTGCCCAAAAGACAACACTGAGTATTTTAAGGATAACAAGAGTACAATGCTTGCCTGGCTAAGTGAGTTTGCCTCAGATAAGCACGAGCTTGACCTGCGCCAGTTCTTGGGAAGAATGCTTTTCTCCGGTGATGATGTACTTAAACAAGTGAGCGTTCTCAGCGGAGGAGAGAGAGTGCGTCTTATGCTGTCACGCATGATGCTTTCAGGGTCCAATATCCTGATATTTGACCAACCTACAAATCACTTGGATCTGGAGTCCATCACAGCGCTAAATAACGGTATCATAGACTTCAAGGGCTGTGTACTCTTCTCATCTCATGACCATGAGTTTATCCAAACTATAGCTAACCGCTTCATAGAGTTCACACCTACCCAAATGGTGGATAGAATGATGACATTTGATGAGTACCTTGAACTTAAGAACTAAAACTTAACCGGGAATATGCTAGTGTGCACACCTGTTGGTGTATCTATTTTTGCTATTTGCACAGGAGTTCCAAATGCCAACTCAAGGATGTCGGGGGTAAGGATATCATCTGTTGAACCAAACCTTGAGGAGCTGTCAGGCATCAGCATAAGAGCTTTATTAGATATGTCCGCAGCGTGTTCCGGAAAATGTGTGTTGATTATAGCAGATATATTCTGTTTGTCACAGAGGTCCCGGATTGTGCTGATAATTATCATCTGGTTTTTGAAGTCCAGGTTGGCCTCGGGCTCGTCAAGGACCAGAAGTTTGGGTTGAGTTGCCAGAGCCCTTGCAAGTATTACCAGCTGGTACTGTCCCCCGCTAATCTGTGTACAGAGCTTATGCCTTAGGTCTGCAATCTGTACCAGTTCAAGGCACTGGGAAACTATCTCCATGTCCTTCTTACCGGGGCGGCTCCACTCATTGAGGTGTGGGCTTCTACCGAGCGCTACCATCTCTTCAACTGTATACGCAAATGAAGGGGCCTTTGCCTGAGGTACATAACCTATGTGCCTCCAAAGGTCCTTTGTTTTGTATTTTTTTATGTTTTTACCGCCGAGGTAGCTCTCCCCTTCTGTCCACGGGAGCAGGCCTAACATACACTTCATAAGTGTAGTTTTACCTGTAGCATTGGCACCTAGGATTGCTAGGACATCCGGATTTTCTAGTGAAAAACTGAGGTTTTTAATAACCGGTTGGTCCTGGCTATAAGCAAATGAGCCGTTTTTTACTTCAAATATCATGCCTTAACACCTCCGGTCTGCCTTAATAGAAGAATAAACACGGGAGCTCCAATTACTGATGTAAGGATTGATACGGGGATTTCGGAGCCTGTAGCGGTACGTGCAACTGTGTCAACTACCAATAAAAATATTGCGCCCAAGCCTATGCAGGCCGGTATGACGCTCTTGTTGTTATTTCCAAATATCATGCGTGCAATGTGGGGAATCAGAAGACCAACCCAGCTAATTAATCCACACATAGAGACGACGGACGCGGTTATTGTGGTGCTGGCAATTATTATGATCGCCCTTATAAGCTTTACGTTTACGCCCAGGGAGCGGGCTTCGTCGTCTGTGAGGGTCATTATGTTTAGTTTCCATCTGAGGATGTAAATAATTGCTATGCCTGCAATTATGAAGGGCGCGCCCATAAATACTGTCTCCTGTGTAATTGATGACATGGATCCCATGAGCCAAAATGTAATGGCGGGGAGCACGTCCTGGGGGTCTGCAATGTACTTGATAAGGGAGACACACGCAGAAAAGAATGCACTTACTACAAGTCCTGAGAGCACAATCATAACAACCGACGACGTGCCGCGGACCCTGCTTATATAGTATACAAGGATAATTGCAAGGATGCCCGCTGCTAAAGCAGTGAACTGTATACCGGCGGATTTGAACCCCAGTAGGATACCTAAAGCGGCACCAAAAGAAGCACCGGTGGCGACGCCGAGTGTATCCGGCGTCGCCAATGGGTTTGCAAACAGAGCTTGAAAAGCTGCACCAGCAGTGCTAAGTCCTGCACCGGCTATCAGTGCCAAAAGAACTCTGGGTATACGGATGTTCAGTATGACGCGTCTTGCGTTATCTGATATGGCTACACCTTCTGAGAACTTTGGAAAGATTACTGCAACTATCTCTTCAATAGAGACGGTATAGTGCCCCAATGTAACTGCTAGTACAGAGAGTACCCCAAGAGTTACAAAGATACCTATTGTCCAAAGTCTGTTTCTTTTTCCGGTGTACATCCTTAACCCTCAGCACCGGCTGATGATGGGTTGAGAACCTTGTTTATCTGAGCATCTGTTAGCTCTACGTTATATATTTCTTTGTAGTAGTCCCGCATCTCTGTGTTTAGGTCGATGTCAGCAAAGAGCTCTGGGTATATGTTTTTGGCTGCCCAAAGTAGCGTGATTGGTGAGTCAACACCGGGAGTATATGTACGGTATACACCTAAAGGCATTTTAAACACATTGTTGTTCTTTACAGCCTTAACGGTGCTCCAGTCATCTCCGCCAATTGTGTTGTTGTATATATCAGCAGGTTGAGTTTTTGTAAAGTTTGTGATGATGATAACATCAGGATCCCACTCATATACCTGCTCCATTGTTATAACAGCGTTTGAGGCCTCTGCAGCAACAATTTCTGCTACATTGGTGCCTCCTGCAGCTTCTGACCAATATTGGCCAAAGAACTTTTTGCCTGATGTGAGTATTTGTGTCTCATCATATTGGAACAAGAAAAGGACATCCTGTTTATCCTCTGGGGCAATGCTACCAACCTTTGATTGGATGAGGTCATACATCTCTGAACCGTAGTCCGCAACCTTTTGGGTTGTTGTGTTTTGGTTGTTGGGGAAGACATTGTTTAGTAGTTTGATCCACTCCTCATATGTCTTAAGAGCGTCATATTCAAAGTTTTTTGCAGAAACTCCAATGGCTGGAATGCCGGCATTGGCAAGTTTGTCATGCATGTCAGCGTTACCTGCGGAGTAAAAGACTAAATCAGGCTCAAGGGTAAGAAGCTGTTCAATATTTACGTCAGCGCCAGTCATGTAGCTGGTATCTGCATTAAGTATTTCAGGGAAGATCTCCCCAAGAAGTCCGGTTTTAGCTGCGCTCATAGAGAGTGGTGGGATTCCAACGATTTTCTCAGCTGAACCTAGGAATGCGCTGAGAACAGAAGGTAAAGGGTAACTATCTGTAATGACGATCCTGTTAATTTCTTCCGGAATTGTTACAGTGTTTCCATCATGGTCAGTTACTGTAAGGGGTGTAGCCGATGCCGATGGTGATGGTGATGGTGTACCGCACGCTACCAGTGTAAGTGATAGTGCTAGTACAGTAATTAGTGCTAGTAGTTTTTTAATCATGTAATTTTGCTCCTGTCTCTAATATGTAAACTGTGTCTAAATTGTAACAAAGTTCACAGCTAATGTATATTGCAATTGCAACGTAAAATAAATAAATATTTACTCCAGTAAGTTTGCTACTAGAATTTCAAAGTTATTCTTTTTGTATGTGATGGCACCATCTTTTTTCATATGTGAGAGTTCACGGGATAGTGCGCTCCGATCAGCTCCTAGATAGCTAGCCATGTCCTCTCTACTCATGTTAACTGTAAATTTATGTGAGCCTACAAGCCTCATATGATGAGTAAAGAAAGTTATCAGTTTGTCATGTAATGTCCTCTTTGAGAGTATTTGGATGCGGTCATTCATATCCAGAGTTCTCTTGGCAAGCATTGAAACAAATCTAAGTGTAAGCTCATATGCCTTTACAGACGTTAGATGCACTCTAGAGCTCTTAATATTGTCCAAACTCAACCAAAGTACGTGTGTGTCATCACCTGCGGTTATGTTAACAGGGCTTTCTGCAACATCAAGAAAGCACATTGATTCTCCAAAAGTTATACCGGGGGATACGTTTGCCATAATAATGCGGTTGCCACTTATATCATCCATAGAGACTGTTACGGCCCCTGACAGAACCAATCCAAACCTTGACCATCTCTCCCCTATCATTAAAAGGTGATCGTCCTTTTTATAGCACTTCTCTTCTGCATCAAAAAAAAGTAGGGCGTCAGACAGTTCCTTGTCACTGTACTGTTCAAAAAGAGTACAGTGCTTTAAGGCCTTGTGTGATGACAAGGTGTTAAATTTCTCCTGTAAAGCATTTGTGCTTTCAACCTTCAAAATGTTGCTTTTATACCGCATATCTGCTGGCTTTTTTGCATCCTGCGGTATAGCCCATGTCCTCCCTATGCGTGCAGCTCCCTCAATCCTATCTTGGGAACAGAGTACCTGAATCCGTTTTGGGGATATACCCCATTTGTTTGATGCGTCTATAACAGAAATGTATTCTATAGCTTCACTCATGCTATCACCTCCAAACATATATTATACTATTTGACGAACAATGTCAAATGAAGGGTGTTTTCAAATCCATCTTTATATGATACAATAAACTTTACTTGAGAAATGGGGAGAATCCTATGTTATTATCTGCAGAAAACATATTTAAAAATTACGGAACCAAAGAACTCCTTTTGGATGTTTCATTTCACATAGATGAAAGAGATAAGATTGGTATAATCGGCCTAAACGGTACCGGAAAGAGCACCCTGTTAAAGATTCTTGCTGGTGTTGAGGATCCGGACAGTGGAAACATTGCTGCGAACCCTAATGTTCAGGTATCCTATCTACCACAGAACCCCAGTATGGATGATACACTAACTGTATTGGAGCAGGTCTTTGCCCACTTCCCTGCTGAGTTTCGGGACCTAAATGAATATGAGGCCAAGGCCATGCTCACCAGGTTGGGAATTACCGGCTTTGACGCAAGGATTGGCACACTTTCAGGAGGTCAACGCAAACGCGTTGCCCTTGCAACAGCTTTAATACATCCCGCTGACATGCTCATCCTTGATGAACCTACAAACCACCTTGACAGTGATATGATTCTGTGGCTTGAACAGTATCTAAAGAGCTTTAGCGGCGGACTAATAATGGTTACCCATGACAGGTATTTTTTAGAGCGCATAGTTACCCGTATTGTTGAGCTTTCGGAGGCCACACTCTACAGCTATGTGGCCAACTACTCTGAATACCTTGAGCTCAAAGCACAGCGGGCTGATATGGAAAATGCAACAGAACGCAAGCGCCAGTCTATCCTGCGGCGGGAATATCAGTGGGTAATGCGCGGGGCAAGAGCCCGTGGAACCAAAAGCCGTGAGCGGCTGGCACGCTATGATGCACTAAGTGAGCTCTCAGCCCCTACAGCATCTGAAACAGTGCAGATGTCCGCCCCTTCAAGCAGGCTTGGCCGTAAAACAGTGGAAATATCGGGCATCTCTAAGGCATTTGGTGGACAAAAGGTCGTAGAAAACTTTTCCTACGACATCCTCCGTGATGACAGGATAGGCGTGGTAGGTAAAAACGGCGTGGGTAAATCCACCCTTCTCAATATTATAGCCGGTAAACTACAGCCGGACAGCGGCTTTGTTGAATCCGGAGCCACTGTTAACCTTGGTTTCTTTACTCAAGAGAGCCGTGAGCTGGACCTAAACCAGCGCGTCTACGACTTTATTTGTGAGATTTCCCGTGAAATCAAAACAGATGAGGGCACCTTTACCGCCTCCCAAATGCTTGAGCGCTTTCTGTTTACACCGGACATGCAGTATTCACTAATTGGACGCCTAAGCGGTGGTGAGCGTCGCAGGTTATACCTCTTAAGTATCCTTATGGAGGCGCCAAACATCCTGCTACTTGATGAACCCACAAACGACCTTGATATTGAGACCCTCACCATATTGGAGGACTACCTGGAATCTTTCTCCGGGGCTGTTCTCACCGTCTCCCATGACAGGTTCTTCCTGGACAAGGTTGCTACCTCCATCTTTGAAGTCCGGGAGGACGGCCAGATCATACGCTATATTGGGAATTTCTCTGAATACTTTGATAAGCGTGAGGATGAAAAACCTATCGCACAAAAACCCCAGGCTCCCAAAAAGGAGAACGCCCCCAGGCAGCAGAAGGTCAAATTTACATTTAATGAACAGCGTGAGTTTGAAACTATTGATAAGGACATTGAGCTCTTGGAAGAAAAGATAGCACAGTGTGATAGGGAAACAGAAAGCTCCTCCAGTGACTACCTAAAACTCCAGGAAATAAAGGAACAGCGTGACAAGCTCGTAGCACAACTGGATCATAAAACCGAACGTTGGCTCTACCTAAATGAGATCTATGAAAAAATGTAACTTAGATATGACTTAAAAGTAAATCCATCTCACCCATTGTGTGGAAAGGGTTTATTATGATATGTGCAAGAGTTATATTGCCATCAGAGTCCTCAAATGTCGGTAGCTGAAACTTTTTTAGAACATCTTCAGGCGGTCTTGGTACTATAAAGATGTTGGAGTGTCCGTCCCTAAAATAGTTAACACCTTTTTTCTCAAGAGCTGCTTGAAAGTACTCCACATTCTTTGAGTAGTAGTCCTCCGGACTCCTCTCAAGTACCTCCCTCATTCTCTGAAGTGCAGAGAACACCGGAAAGGTTCTTGAACCAGCTATCGTTGTGTCCCTCTGACCCAGGTAACTGATCTCCTTGCCGTCAGCTTTATCCTTTGACAGGACTACGCTGTTAATATTTGGCACACCAAAGAACTTGTGAAAACTTAC
>CAZIVK010000061.1:0-7762 GCA_964542515.1 uncultured Oscillospiraceae bacterium
TGTTTTGTAATAGAATAATTTTTGAGTCCTGACCGCCAATTTCTAGGATAGTTTTAACTTCGGGCTCTGTCCTACATGCTGCTACAGCGTGCGCTGTAATCTCGTTTTTTACCACATCCGCTGAGATGAGGGCCCCTGCCAACTGTCTTCCACTTCCGGTGGTGCCGGCAGCAGTAATTTCACAGTCCTCACTAAGTCGTTCCGAAAGAATCGAAAGTCCCTTGGTAATCGCATCAATAGGTCTTCCACCGGTTCTCAAGTATAGCTTCTCAATAATCTCATCGCTCTCATTAATTACAACTAGATTTGTGCTGACCGAGCCAACGTCGATACCAAGACTATATTTTTTGTGCAATATTCAATCCCTCTTATCCCCCGTTGTGTTCCGGTATTTTGCATTGCGTTTCATGCTCAACATATCTATGAAAGCCTCAATCCTGGTTATGAAACCGGCCTCCCCGGTCATCTCGTCCACAACAAGAGACATTATAGGAAAGTCCTTGTCCGTCTGGATGGTCGGAAGGATTGCTTTTGTGACTATCTCAGGCATGGCAACCCAGAGGAAAGATTTGAATAGCTCCATCAATTCCGTCGCGCTGTGCACTTACCGCCTCACCGATACACTCACGACCGTGACCTCCAATGTAAAGCGGAAGGTACTCCCGGGAAGCCAGGCGGAGATCCATTGAGTTTAACTTCAGCGGCTTCATTACCATATCTTTAAACCACCAGCTCGGTGTCAGATGTCGCTTAGTGGAGACACCATATTCCATAAGTTTGTCCTCAATGAAGAGATTTGAAAATGGTTCAATCACTGTATATATTTCACCTATTATTGCTATTTCTAGCGGATTCTTGCCGGGATCCAAAGGGAGAGTTTCAAGCTCGTCTATGGCATCTCTTATTATCTCAATCATTTCAGATGAGTTCCCGCTCTTAATAGCGTCAGATTTGCATTTCCTCAATATGCGTTTACATTCACCGCTTTTGAGCTCATATCCTGCAAGCTTGTGCGCCTTTGCCTCCATCTTGTCCAGAAGATCCATCACCTTCATTGCTTTAAGAAGCGCCTGCATTTTACGGGCTCGTCTCAGACTACTTGCATTGGATATTTTGCTGATCCTACGTATGAATTCATCTATTCCCACCTCGGACGACAGATCCAGAACAACAAAATCTACAACATGATTCATCTGATTTAAGATGTTCATCTGGAGCTCGCAGTATTCTCCAAATCTGCAGGGACCACAACTCCCTGTAATGACTACGGTGTCGGCACCCTTTTCTATGCAGGATATATAGTTTCCCATCATGAGTTTAAAAGGTAGGCACATCTCCTCCGGTGAGTGCTGTGACCCTATCCGGAGAGATTCTTTACAATTTAGCGGAGGCAGAATGTATTGTACACCCAGATCATCAAACAGAGCTTTTGCTGCAAGGTACACGTTTCCCAAATGCGGAACGGTCACCACCATAGCGCCCACCCCTTCCAAAGACATCTGCAAAAGCTTCTAAACGGGTGTTGATTCCCGCCTCTCCTGTGTGCTCATCTATTTTTAGGACTAGAAAAGGAAAGTCTCCGGTTACCGTCTTTATCAACTCTATCACCACCGAATCAATCCCGCATGCAAATGATGATATATACATTATTCCGTCTATTTTCCGTTCTTTGAAGAGATGGACCGCAGCTCCATAGGAATTTCTTGCAAATGTCCAGAATGGCTTTTTGAACAGATGTGCAACCTCAGCATCGATATGTTGATCCTCGACAACCTCTTGGGTAATAACACCTATCCCGTTTAGGTTCAGCTTATTGATTAGATTCATATTTAAAAAGGTATCTTGTACATTGTATGGGTGACCCAAAAGGGCTACAGTCGTCTTATACTCCATTTGTCTTATTCCGTTGTTTGTACTGTGGTGCTTCTCCAATGCTTTAATGTATGCTTGTTTTATTCGACGCTTGTCCCTCGTAACAGCTGCACCTACTGTATGAGTCCACTTATATATATCTTCATCACTTGTCCAATAGATTGGGTCTCCCATAAGCGGGGGTAGATCGGGTATACTGTTGGCTATCATCTCTGTCAGACCGCAAAACTTGGGGCAGATAAATTCCTTTTCTCTGACGCGCATGATTCTCGGAATAAAGATTGTGTCACACCTACCGCGTAACCAGCAGACATGTCCGTGAAACACCTTCACGGGCAAGCAAGCTTCATCCACACAGTATTTAACACCCATATCCAAAATGCTACGGTTAGTTTCAGGAGAGCAGATAACTTCTGCCCCTAGGTCTGCAAAAAAAGTCTCCACAAGGCTGCTGTAGTCGTTGTACAAAAGACCTCTTGGTATACCAATCTTCATCTAGTTCTCCAATCCCATTTATTACATATATATTATAGCTAACGTCACCCCATTTATTCACATTCAGGTTAAACATAAGAAAGTGTACCTTGCTCAAAAAGAATTTGAACAAGGTACACGGTACGGTGTTTACTATTAAATTTATTAGCGTCCGGAAATTGTGATACCGTCAAAGATGACCCACGGGAGGACAGTGACGCCGTCACATATGGTTTCGGCGGAGATGGCTACTACATTAAAGAGCATTTGAGCCAGGTTCCCACTTATCATAGTTTCACTAAGTGCATCAGTCACTTTTCCGTTTTCAATCATGAAGCTATTTTTTGCTACACCGGAGAAGTCTCCGTTAGTTCCAGGCTGGCCGCCGGAGAATCTATTGAGCATCAGCCCACGGTCCACAGTCTTAATAATATCTTCCAGTTTTTCCTTACCGGGCTCCACATACAGGTTGTGACCCAGATTTGAAGCTCTAGGAAATCCGGTTTTTCTAGATGCATATTCCGAAAGCATGAAGTTCATAAGGACGCCGTCTTTAATAATGTCCATATTTGAGCTTCTAAAGCCCTCAGCGGTAAACCTCTCACCAGCTACAATTCTGTCGTCCAGGGGTACGGTTGAGATGGACAGAGATTTTGATGCAACAGTGCTGCCCAACTTATCCTTCCAGGGGCTGGTGCCGTCAATAAGAGTTGAGTCGGAGGCAAAGTTTCCCAGTACCATCATGAGGATATCTCCAACACAAGCAGGTGTAATAATTACTTTACCTACAAATTTACCATCCACAGTTTTTGTATTTAGGTGTTGCTCAGACTCTGCAAACAGAGCACGCTGCATACCAATGTCTATAAATTTTGTGTCAAGGTCATTAAAACGAGCGCCGTAACCATTAAAGGAGGACGCCTTTTCCCCCTCATGGGCTGAAAACATGGTGCTGATGTCATAACCGCCAAGTCTGTATTTAAACTCAACTCCGTTGGTGTTCATGTAGAGGCGGTCTGTCTGTGTAAAGGATGAAATGAGCTGTTCAAGAATAACCTTGGGGTAGTCTGTTTTTACATCCTCCATAAACTCCTTGAGCCTGGTAAAGAGCTTATCCTTATCCGGGTATTCTGCTCCCGTGGAGAAAGAACCTGTGTCCTGAATGTCAGATATGCTCTCAGCGGGGTCTGAGACAGATGACTTAGCAGCCGATATACAGTCCCTTACCGCTGCGTCAATAGACTCCTTGTCCAGCTTATTTATTGATGTGACACCTTTTTTCCCGTCTTTGAGTGCCTTCATTGTTATGGAGCTGTTGAATAGTGAGCGCAGTAAACTGAAGTCCCCTCCGTCTACGTTTAGCTCATCCACCTTGCCTGAGGATACAAAACACTGGGCGTGGTCTGCTCCCGCATTTTTAAGTGCATCAAGCACGTAAACCGCTATTTCTCTATTTGTTTTCATGTAAACGCCTACCTTCCACCAATGGAGACCTTGCATTTGACGGCGGGACCTCCCATACCTACGGGCATGGGTTGTTTCTTTCCGCACATTCCGCTGCAGGTCCAAATCATATCGTCCGACAACATATCAACAGTTTTGAGCATCTCAAAGGCCACTCCGGAGATGGTGGTGTCCAGAATTGCTCTGCCTATCTTTCCCTTTTTAATCTCGTAACCCATGGAGACTCCAAACATAAACTCTCCTGTTGTGTCCGCCTGTCCGTTGTTGGTCGAGGTTAGGTAGTATCCATCTTCTATGGAGGCTATCATGTCCTGAAGTTTATCATTGCCGGGGAGTATTGCTGTGTTACGCATACGGATAAGAGGTTCGTCTGAGAACAGGTAGGCACGGGCATTCCCTTGAGGTTTTACACCAAAGTGCTGGGCGGACTCACGGCTGTTCATATAGCCTGTCAGTATTCCGTCCTTTATAAGGATGGCGTCCTCTGCGGGGGTACCTTCATCATCGACATAAATTGGAAGGGGCGCAGGTTCACCATTTACAGTGTGAGCAAAGTCAACCATAGTTATTAGATTGCTTGCCACCTGTTTGCCTAAGTTGTGTGCTGCAACAGAGCCTCCGAGGACCAGATCCGCTTCAACAGTGTGTCCCACGGCCTCATGTGCAAGAATTCCGGCCAAATCCGGGTGTAGGACGCATTCCTTGTATCCGGCCTCAGTGTAGACGCCCTCAACTTTCTTCATAAGTTCATTGTAAAGCTTATCCACATCTCCATAAAGAAGATTTGGGTCTGTAAACTGATCACCAAAGTACCCATAGCCACCAAATGCCTTATAGAGTTCAACCACACCCCCCTCTTTGGATTGTGCGGATAGGATTACGTAGACAAAGCTACGGGGCATAAGTGAGTGTGAACAGTGTCCATCACTTACAGTAAGGAGTTTTTCCATGGAGTCTGACCTTACGCTAACTACACGGCTGGCAAGGTTTGGGTACTTAGAAGCAATGTAGGAGTCCACTTCCTTGATGAAGTCAATAAATACACTTTGCTCTACATTATTTACATCACGGGTAAGTGCTTTTGAACCTGTGCCAATTGAAGGCAATGCAGGCTTGTTCTTTTGTACGCGGGAATCCATGAAGATGGCGTTCTCCTCAGCCGCCTTGAGTACAGCTCTTACATTTTCATCCGAATACTCTGCGCCCGAGGCAAAACCGTACACACCATTTTTGTAAACCCTGGCCGATACACCGCTTTGTTCCGTGCGTACATTGTTGATGATGTTCCCCCCGAGCATGGAAACAGCTCTGTTGGTGTTAATTTGAGCTCTCAGCTCTGTGTGTTCAGAAAAGGATCCCTGAAATTTACTGATGCGGTCTGTAATCAAAAGTATTCCCCCTAAAAATTAATTTCTTTGGCTGTGGATAGGTGCCGGGATACGTCCACCGCGGGATATGAAGATATCTGAGGAGGCCTCATGTACGGGCATGACAGGGGCTTCACCGAGAAGACCTCCATAGTTCACACTGTCTCCAACTGTTTTTCCGTGTACCGGGATGATACGGACAGCAGTAGTCTTGTTGTTAATGGTTCCGATTGCTATTTCATCAGCGATGATTGCTGAGATGGTGGTTTCAGGTGTGTCTCCGGGGATTGCAATCATGTCTAGACCGACTGAGCAGACCGATGTCATGGCTTCAAGTTTGTCCAAGGTGAGGGTTCCCTCTTTTGCTGCCTCTATCATTCCGGCGTCCTCAGATACCGGGATAAAAGCACCGGACAGGCCTCCCACATGGGATGAGGCCATTACTCCGCCCTTTTTGACGGCGTCATTGAGCATGGCGAGAGCCGCAGTGCTTCCATGGGTTCCCACTCTCTCAAGGCCCATAGCTTCAAGAATCCGTGCTACCGAATCACCCTTTGCAGGTGTTGGTGCAAGGGAAAGGTCAACAATACCAAACTCAGCATCTAACCTACGGGATGCCTCTGTAGCTGCCAGTTGCCCCATACGGGTTATCTTAAATGATGTCCGCTTAATAATATCCGACAGTTCAGAGAAACTGCACTTCCCTGAGCGTTCAATGGCAGCGAGTACGACGCCGGGTCCGGAAACACCCACATTGATAGCGCACTCCGCCTCACCAAATCCATGGAAAGCGCCCGCCATAAAGGGGTTGTCCTCAGGGACGTTGGAAAACACAACCAGCTTTGCACAGCCTATGGAGTCCGCGTCCCTTGTTAGGAAAGCTGCTTTTTTTATAATGCCTCCCATTTCAGCTACAGCGTCCATATTAATACCTGCACGGGTGGTTGCTACGTTTACCGATGAACACACACACTGAGTTTCAGCAAGAGCCTGGGGAATTGAATGGATAAGACGCCTATCACCCACCGTGTACCCCTTGTGAACAAGTGCGGAGTATCCACCTATAAAGTTAATACCCACCGTTTCCGCTGCGCGCTGCATAGCGTGTGCCAATGGCAAAGGATCCTCTGTGGTGAGCGAGTCACAAAGAAAAGATATTGGAGTTACAGACACGCGCTTATTAATTATTGGTATTCCGTATTCTCCGGCTATGTCATCACAGGTACTCACTAGTTTTTCTGCTCTACGGCATATTTTGTCATATACCCGCTGTGCCACCACATCCACACTGTCTGATGCGCAACTGCGCAATGATAAACCCATGGTTACAGTGCGGATGTCCAGGTGTTCGTCATCGATCATTTTTATGGTCTCAAGAATATCAAATGTGTTAAGCATATACTACATCCTCTAGTTCATTTATATACGGTGCATGGATGTAAAGATATCCTCATGCATAACATGAATTTTTACGCCCATATCGACACCCTTTTCCGCGATTAGCTTACTGAGCTCCGCAAACGGGAGGTCAGTTTTTGAGATGTCTATCATCATTACCATAACAAACATCTCCTGCAGGATACTCTGGGTTATATCCATAATATTGATGGTATGTTCTGACAGAATGCCGGATACACCCGCTATAATACCCACTGTGTCATGGCCAATGACTGTAATAATTGCTCTCATAATCCAAATCTCCCCATTAAGTTGATACTTAAGTTTACCCCATGTTCTCTAAATATGCAAATGTTTCCGAAGTAAAATGTGCTTGAAATGGACATGCATTTTTGGTATACTTTGGACAGAGAAAATAATATGATAATTTTACCAAAAGGAGGTTAGAAATTGGCTAAATATAACGCATTTCTTTTTGATTTGGACGGAGTTATTTGTGACACAGCAAAATATCACTACTTGGCATGGAAGCGCCTTGCAGATGAGCTTGAGATCCCTTTCAATGAGGAAAAGAATGAAGCTTTCAAAGGTGTAAGTCGCATGCGTTGCATGGAGTTGCTTCTTGAATTTGGAAACAAAACCGCATCTACTGAAGAAATGGTGCGTCTCGCAAACCTTAAAAACGAATGGTATGTGGAGTATCTTGGAGAGTTTGACCGCTCAGAAATGCTGCCCGGTGCCCTGGATGTCATATCCAAACTGCGCTCCTTAGGCATTAAATCCGCTATATGCTCCGCAAGCAAAAACGCCCCTCTTATCCTTGACAGGCTAAACATTACTCAGTATTTTGATGCGGTCATTGATGGCAACAGTACAACCAAAGCAAAACCAGACCCGGAGGTATTTCTACTGGGCGCAAAGGCTCTGGACGCCCCTCTGTCAAAGTGCGTAATCTTTGAGGACTCCCTGGCCGGAGTGCAAGCAGGGAATGCTGAAAGCATATATGTTGTTGGAATTGGAAACCCGGAAAACCTTCCCGGAGCAGATATTGTTATACCGGACCTCGCACATCTAGACATAAATAAACTAACACAGTAAATCAAAATAAATTAAATAGGGGGAACTAATAATGGTAGATCTTAGAGCAAATCCTTTTTTCCTGGATGATGAAGGAATCAACTGGGTTA
>CAZIVK010000062.1:0-7546 GCA_964542515.1 uncultured Oscillospiraceae bacterium
CATTGGATCAGCAAGAGGTACCGGAATGGTCGGTGAGGCCGGTGCAGGTCTTATTACTGAAGATCCTAGCGCATTCTCAAAAGTACTCATTCTTCAAATTATCCCGGGTACCCAGGGTCTCTACGGCTTTGTTATAGGCCTGTTTGCTCTTATTCAGTTGGGAGTATTTGGTGGATCAATGCCAGTTCTAACCCTTAGCCAAGGCGCCGCCTATTTCATGGCATGTCTGCCAATATCCATTGTAGGTCTCGTATCCGCTATGCTTCAGGCCCGCGTAGCAGCAGCCGGTGTAAGTATTCTTGCAAAACGTCCCGAAGAGATGTTCAAAGGCATAATGTTAGCCGTAACAGTTGAATTCTATGCAATTCTTGCATTACTTGTATCATTCCTTCTAATCCTCTTCATGTAGTCCGGAGGATATAGATGAATGGTATTGATAAAATAATTAACCGAATTATTGATGAAGCCAAAAGCGAAAGCAGCAAAATACTATCCGATGCCAAAAAAGAAGCGGATGAAATGCTAAAAAGCTTCAAGGAAGTTGCAAAGTTAGAGGCTGAGGAAATAATTAACCAGGGCAAAGCTCAGTCTGCAGCAAAGGTGGAACGCCTAGAGGGTTCAGCCGAGCTTGACAACAAAAGAGTTGTTCTTCAGACAAAGCAGAACCTTATAGATCAGGCGTTCTCAAGGGCACGCGGACTTATTCAACAACTCCCAAGCAATGAGTATGTCTCATTTCTTACAGATCTTGCAGCAAGTGCCCTGGTGGATGGAAATGAACAGATTGTCCTCAACTCAAATGACTTGGATCTCCACTCAAAAGAGGTCTTGGAGGGTGTCAACAGAAGGGCACGTGAGTTGGGTCTTCCCGCCAACATCACTCTCTCCCAAAAGGTCGGTAAATTTGATGGAGGTCTAATAGTTGAGCGGGGTAAAGTTGAGACCAACTGTACCGTGGACGCACTCCTCCGCAACTTACGCGACAAAATGTCCGCCGAAGTCGCCGACAAACTTTTTGTTTGATCGGGGGTTTTAGTTGATGAAAAAGTTAAAAGACACAGACTATCTCTATTCCACAGCTCGTGTTCGTGCCCTTGAACAGACGCTTTTAAACCAACGCCAGATTGACAGGATGCTAGAAACTGAGTCTGACGACGAAGCCACAAAGGTCCTCGCTGAATGCGGCTATAGTGACATCTCCGCTACCTCAGTGCGTCACATTGAAGAGGCCCTTTCCAACGAGAGAAACCGTGTCTATACCATGCTTCTAGAGTTTGTACCAAACCGCAACCTCATTAATATTTTTAGAACTAAGTACGACTACCACAACTTAAAAGTTCTGATAAAGGCGGACGCCCGTGGAACTGATGCCTCCGGTCTACTCATTAATTCCGGAAGGATCGACACCACTCAGTTGACAAACATGATCCGCAAAGAGGACTACTCAAAAGCTACCGACACCATGAGAGACGCCATAAAGGAGGCACAGAGTGTACTTGCGCTCACCTCCGACCCCCAACTCTCGGACCTTATACTTGACCGCGCCTGCTTTGACGAGATGACCGCCCTGGCCACCGGCCAAGGGGATTTCCTCATTAACTATGTCAGACTGCTCACTGATGCAGCTAACATTAAGACGGCAGTCAGGTCATTTAGATTGTCAAAGGAGTCAGACTTCCTATCACGTGCATTCCTCAGCGGTGGCAACGTCTCCCCAGAGGATATGATGTCTGTAACATCTGGAGTCACACTGGAGAAACTCTTTAAAAACCACCCGCTTGAACAGGCAGCCGCTGCGGGTGACCTCCTTGCTGTACATGACACAGGATTCACTCTTACAGATCTTGACCGCATGTGCGACGACGCCATCGGCGCATATCTCAACGGAGCTAAGCGTGTCCCATTTGGTGATGCTCCTATTATTGCTTATCTGGCAGCCAAAGAGACAGAATACACCCACATCCGTACAATTATGTCCGGTAGAATTGCGGGTATTCCCACCGACTATATCAGGGAAAGGCTCGGCGTAAGCTGATGAAGAGGTGCTAATATGTATAAAATAGCTGTCCTCGGTGACAGAGACTCTGTCCTCGGCTTTAAGGCTCTGGGACTTGAGACCTTTGATGTTGAGTCGTCAACAGAGGCACGCAAGGTTCTGGCTGAGCTTGCTGAAAGGGATTATGCAATCATCTACATTACTGAAAACCTTACCGGTGAGCTCAGTGATGATATTAAGCTTTACGACAGCCGCGCCATACCCGCAATCATCCCAATCCCCGGCAGGACCGGAACCTTGGGAATCGGTATGGACGCCCTCAACAGGGCGGTAGAGCGCGCTGTCGGCGTTAATATCCTTAACGGATAACGCCTATCCCAAATGAAAGGTATGTTGAATATATGAGCATCGGAAAAATCGTCAAGGTTTCCGGGCCGCTCGTCGTCGCATCAGGTATGCAGGACGCCAATATGTACGACGTTGTCCGAGTCGGTGAGCAGCGCCTCATCGGCGAGATTATCGAAATGCGCGGTGACAGAGCCTCAATCCAGGTATACGAGGAGACAACCGGCCTTGGCCCAGGAGCCGCCGTCGAAAGTACAGGGGTTCCCCTGTCCGTCGAACTCGGACCCGGACTGGTAGAAACAATATATGACGGAATTCAGCGCCCCCTAGAGGGCATAAGAAGTGTGGCAGGGTCCACCCTTCCCCGCGGCATTGAGTTGCCCGCAATCTCCCATGATAAAAAGTGGATGTTCGTACCAAAAGTCACACTTGGAGAGGATGTACAACCTGGACATATAATTGGCGTAGTCCAGGAGACTCCCGTTGTAGAGCACAGAATCATGGTTCCTAACGGAATCTCAGGAAAAGTGGACTTTATAGCATCCGGTGAACACATCGTATCAGATGTAATTTGTAAAGTATTGGGTGCTGATGGAACGGTTACTGACTTAACCATGACCCAGAAATGGCCTGTCCGTGTAGGACGTCCCTATATTTCCAAAAATCCACCAAACATCCCCATGATGACTGGTCAGCGTATAATTGACTCCCTGTTCCCACTTGCAAAAGGCGGAACGGCAGCAGTCCCCGGTCCCTTTGGATCCGGCAAAACAGTCATTCAGCACCAGCTAGCCAAGTGGTCCGACGTCGACCTTGTTGTCTATATCGGATGTGGCGAGCGCGGAAATGAGATGACAGACGTTCTCCGGGAATTCCCTGAGCTGACAGACCCAAGGACCGGTGAGAGTCTCATGAAGCGCACTGTCCTCATAGCTAACACATCGGACATGCCCGTTGCGGCACGTGAAGCATCAATTTATACCGGCATAACAATTGCGGAGTACTATAGAGATATGGGTTATGACGTAGCCGTTATAGCTGACTCCACCTCACGTTGGGCTGAAGCACTCAGAGAGATGTCAGGTAGACTTGAAGAGATGCCTGGTGATGAGGGCTACCCCGCCTACCTGGGCTCCAGACTTGCCCAGTTCTATGAGCGCGCAGGAAGCGTAGAATGCCTCGGCGGAGACCGCACAGGCTCGCTGACAGCTATCGGGGCTGTTTCACCTCCCGGCGGAGACCTCTCTGAGCCGGTGGCACAGTCCACAATGCGTATCGTCAAGGTTTTCTGGAGCTTGGACTCCTCGCTTGCCTATGCACGCCACTTCCCCGCTATAAACTGGCTAAACAGCTACTCACTATACACCGACCGCCTCAGCAACTGGCTTGTTGAAAACGTCAACAGGGACTTTATGAACAACCGCAACACCGCTATGAACATCCTTCAGACAGAGAGCGAACTAAACGAAATCGTTAGACTCGTCGGACTTGATTCACTTTCCCCCGCTGACCGCCTCACAATGGAGACTGCCCGCATGTTGCGTGAAGACTTTCTCCAGCAGGACTCATTCAGCGACGTGGACTCATACTCGTCCCATGACAAACAGTTTAGGCTGCTGTCCATGATCCTTTCTTATGATAAACATGCACGTGCCGCACTCTCAAAGGGTGCTGACATGAGGGAAGTCTTTGACATTCCTGCTCGTGAGCGTATCGGACGCGCAAAAAGTGTTCCGACCGATGAGTACGCAAAGGTCTATGGCTCCATCGATGAGAGTATCGTATCTCAAATCGACGCAATTCTGAGAAGGGGGGACCTAAGATGATTAGAGAATATAAGACAATTCAGGAGGTCGCCGGACCTCTTATGCTAGCAACAGACGTTGAAGGCGTCTCCTATGGCGAGCTCGGTGAAATTGAACTGCCAAACGGGGAAACCCGCAGATGTAAGGTACTTGAAGTTGACGGCAGCAACGTCCTCGTGCAGCTCTTTGAGAGCTCATCCGGGATAAACCTAGCAAACTCCAAAGTCCGATTTTTAGGACACAGCCAGGAGCTCTCAGTTTCAGAGGACATGCTTGGGCGTGTTTTCGACGGCTTGGGCCGCCCTTCGGACAACGGTCCTGAAATACTGGCTGACAAGAGAATGGATATAAACGGTTTACCCATGAATCCCGCAGCCCGCAACTACCCTTCTGAATTTATTCAGACAGGTGTATCCACAATTGATGGACTGAACACACTGGTACGCGGACAGAAACTTCCAATATTCTCCGGATCAGGATTGCCCCATGCCAACTTGGCCGCACAGATAGCCAGACAAGCAAAAGTTCTGAACGCAGACAGCCAGTTTGCAGTTGTGTTTGCAGCTATAGGAATAACCTTTGAGGAGGCGGACTTCTTTATATCGGACTTCCGCAACACCGGAGCCATTGACAGAACAGTACTTTTCATGAACCTTGCAAACGACCCCGCAATCGAGCGTATCTCAACCCCACGAGTGGCACTGACAGCTGCAGAATATCTAGCTTTTGAAAAGAATATGCACGTCCTTGTCATTCTTACAGATATCACAAACTACGCAGAAGCTCTGCGTGAAGTATCAGCAGCCCGTAAAGAGGTTCCCGGTCGCCGTGGATATCCCGGTTATCTCTACACCGACCTCGCCACAATGTATGAGCGCGCCGGACGTCGCCTGGACTCTGAGGGATCTATCACTCTGATACCCATCCTCTCCATGCCGGAAGACGACAAAACCCACCCCATTCCCGACCTAACAGGCTACATCACTGAGGGCCAGATCATACTCTCCCGTGAACTCTACCGTAAAAATATCCACCCGCCTGTTGATGTCCTGCCCTCACTTTCACGCCTGAAAGACAAGGGTATCGGTCAGGGAAAAACACGTGAAGACCACGCCGGAACTATGAACCAGCTGTTTGCGTCATACGCCCGTGGTAAGGACGCCAAAGAGTTGATGACCATTCTTGGTGAAGCCGCTCTTTCGGAAACAGACCTTCTCTACGCCGAGTTTGCCGATCAATTTGAAAAGCAGTATATAAATCAGGGTTACAACGAAAACCGCAGTATAGAGGAGACCCTCAACCTTGGTTGGGAGCTTCTCACCATCCTTCCAAAATCAGAACTAAAACGTATCAAACCCGAGTTCATCGACAAGTACTACCCGCAGAAGTAATGCGGCTCAATTCTTTGGAAGGAGGATGACCACTTGGAACGACTAAACGTAAACCCAACCCGTATGGAGCTTACCCGCCTAAAGGCGCGTCTCACTACAGCCCGTAGAGGCCACAAGCTTCTTAAGGACAAGAGGGACGAACTCATGAAGCAATTTCTCGACATTATTCGAGACAACCGGAGACTTCGTCTCAATGTGGAGGAGGCCCTCAAGAAGGTTCACAACAGCTTTACAGTTGCCTCAGCCATTATGTCCCCGGAAATGCTCGAGCAGGCGCTACTCTATCCCAAACAGTCCGTATCACTAAATATGACCGTAAAAAATATAATGAGTGTAAATACACCCATATATGACATTAAGTCACAGTCAGAAAACTCAAGTGACATCTACCCTTATGGATTTGCCCAGACATCAAGCCAGCTTGATGATGCACTAACCGAGTTGTCACAAGTTTTTGATGACATGCTCATGTTGGCGCAGGTAGAGAAGACCGTACAACTGCTCGCCGCTGAGATAGAAAAAACCAGACGCCGTGTTGGCGCTCTGGAGTTTGTAATGATACCACAGCTTGAGGAGACCATCCGTTACATCACAATGAAACTTGATGAAAACGAGCGTGGGAATCTCACCCGCCTCATGAAAGTTAAAGATATGATGCTTGAAGAGGCACACAGCTACAAATCAAAGTAGAACGCACTAGTTAAAGCGCTGTTACCGGGGGGTAACAGCGCTTTTTGTTATTCTTTTTCAGGTGGCGTTTTGCGCTGACCGGTAAGGGTTGTGTAGTCTATCTTGTTGTTTTTGTAGCCCAGACCTAGAATAGTCAGATTGTAGTAGCTCCTGTCATTCATGAGGTCTATGTCAATAAACGAGGCGTCATCAGAGACGTTAAACATCCTGACCACCGGTCGTAACCTGTTAGAGTTTTTATTGCTAATAACTATGGCGTTACAGCCGTTACTAAGTTCAACCACCGTTCCGGTTGGATATGGCACAACAACTTTAAGAAATGCTTCTATCATTTTGGGGTCATAATGGATGCCGCTGCACCCTAGTAGGTATTCTATAGCCTCATTGGGGTACCAGGCCTTGCGGTATGGTCTCTTGGATGTGAGGGCATCATACACGTCTGCTACGGCAAGGATACGCCCGTAGACTGGAATTTCATCACCTTTAAATCCAAAGGGATAACCGGTTCCGTCCCACCTCTCATGGTGGGTCTCAATTCCATTTAGTATGGCGCCGGTCATTTTCTTATTACTGCGTAGCTGCTTTACAGCAAGGGATGGATGCATTTTTATAATGTTGTATTCCGCTTCTGTAAGTTTACCCGGTTTGTTAATAATATCAATTGAAATTTCCGTTTTACCTATATCATGCAAAAGGGATCCGATTGCGAGGTCAACAAGTAAGTCCTCACTATATCCCAACATCACGCCGATTGAGATACTGTAAATGGCAACAAATAAGGAGTGCCTATAGGTGTAGTCATCAAAACCCTTAATGTCCAAGATATCAATAAGTACATCATCATTTGACAAAATTTCAAGCACAAGACTTTTTGCCACTTTGCTTATTTTGGTGGTATTTTCCCGGCGGATCTCATTTGTTGTGTCAACTTCATCATAGACCTTTTTTATATCAATCAGCGCCCTCTGCTTAACTTGGGGGCTGATTATTTCAACTGCAGAAATATCAGAAACTACTTCACTTTCGACATAAATACCTGCAATTTGTTTGTTTAAAAGACTTCTTACGAGACTCTCCGTTAAAATTTGGCCCTTAATCACTAGAGGAATTTTGCTGAAACTTATTTCAGATTCAATATCTTTTCCCTTTTTACTATAAGCATCTATTTTATGTTGATATCCTGCTAATTTATGTTTATCACTATCTTTTCTAGCGATATTATCATAATGTGCAAGCTTTACTGTAGTATCATATAAATCTTTTTCAAGATTACCTTTTTTAATCATTAATTTCACTCCTATGCACATTTGTTCTATCAC
>CAZIVK010000063.1:0-7543 GCA_964542515.1 uncultured Oscillospiraceae bacterium
AAATGGGTGTACGTTCCCCTGCTTAATTCTCCCCTATAAAAGAGAGGTGCCTTTATGAATTTAGAGCGGTACTTGAATGCCATTCGCAAGGAATATGATGAACTGGATGTCAAGCCCTTATACAAAGCGGCTGCATCGGAGGAAATAATGCTTCCAATGAAGGACGGTGTACGTCTATACACCGTTGTCAGGAAGCCGGAAGGTGCCGGTCCTTTCCCAACTATAGCTTTGCGCAGCTGTTATCCACACCAGGATATAGTTTTCCGGATAAACGCGGAGGAGTATTGCAAGCGCGGGTACGCATATGTATATCAGTTCTGTAGAGGTACAGGCAAATCTGAAGGTGAATGGGTGCCCAATGTAAATGACCGCAGTGACGGCAAAGAGACCATGGACTGGCTCGCTGCCCAGGATTGGGTTGAGAACATAGGCTACATGGGTAGCTCGTATTTAGCTTTTACCGGATGGGTCATGGCGGATATCCTGCCTGACAAGGTAAAGACACTATATCTTACACATTACGGCACTGACAGGTTTACATCGGCCTACCAAAACGGGCTGTTCAGACAGGATGTTCTGACATCTTGGGCTATGGGAAACGCTGGGTTTGAAGTAACTGCGGACTATGATGAATCGGTAAGCTATCGCCCACAAATTGATGTGGACAAGGACCTGTGGGGTCAGCAGATAGATTGGTACAGGGACTGGATAACAAACACCAATAGGTCGGACCCCTACTGGCAGACCGGTTTTTGGAAGGAACTTTCGGAAATTCCGGGAAAGCTAAAAATCCCTGTCTATATAGGAAGTGGTTGGTATGACCACCACCACGGAAGTTCACTACGCACCTATGAGGCCCTCTCTGCAGAAAGTAAAGCACACAGCGTACTGCGGATAGGTGCGTGGAACCACGGATTTGCTCCCTGTGTTGAAGGAATAGAGTCCAAAAACCTTGAGAACAGTGATGTGAAGGCGTCGTTCAATTGGTTTGACGCAATCCTACGTCAGAAGAAACTGCCTGAGGGCATGGTGAGCACATATAAAATAGGCGCTGATACATGGGAGCAGAGGGCGGAATTTCCCTTCCCACAGCAGGATGAGCTGAAGTTCTATTTCAGCGCTAAGGAAGCTCAAAGCGGGGCATATATGCTCACTGAGGAACCTAATGCAGAGCAATCGTCGGTTGAGTACATCTATGACCCGGATAACCCCCTAAAATCATACGGTGCTGAGTCATTGCTGCGCAGTATGGATAAAAACGGAAGCAAGCTTCAGCCGGAGCCCGGTTGGCGTAGCGACGTTATGAGCTTTATATCGGATCCCTTTACAAAGGATACAGATATTCTTGGGAAAATAAAAGTTACATTAAATGTATCATCGTCTGCGGAGGACACCGCCTTTACAGCAAAGGTCATGGAGGTGCACCCGGACGGGAAGACATACAACATCCGCTCAGGAATAACTACCCTGGCATACAGAGAAAGCCCGGATCAGGACCGCGTGGAGTACATACCTGACACTGTGGTTGAGGCCAATATTTTCATGTGGGATATATCTTGGAGATTGCACAGAGGATCCAAGCTCCGAATAGATATATCTTCATCGGACTCGCCACAGTATGCTGTACACACAAACAATGCCGGGATATGGGCGCTTCAGGTCTCGGCACAGGAGGCAAAGCAGACCCTCCACTGTGGGGGATCCCTCCTGGCACATGTGACATTGCCCATCAGCCACAAATAAAGCAGAAGGACTGAAAATACCCATGAGAACTTTACGAATAGGCAGCGGAGCAGGCTACGGTGGTGACAGAATTGAACCCGCCATAGACCTAATAAGGCGCGGAAACCTGGACTATATCATTTTTGAGTGTCTGGCAGAGCGCACAATAGCACTAGCTCAGATCCAAAAGCAAATTAACCCCAAAAAGGGATATAACGAGCTCTTTGAATACCGTATGGACAAGATACTTGACGCACTTAAAGAACTGAAACAGCAAAACAAACGTCCTGTAAAGGTCATAACCAATATGGGAGCGGCAAACCCCGTGGATGCGGCAAAGTTATGTTACACAATGGCACGGTCCAAAGGTATTAATGACCTAAAGATAGCCGCACTCACCGGTGATGACCTCCGTAGCAATCTTGACGACTTCATGGGTTACACAACAATTGAAACCGGAAGAGCCCTGTCGGAAATTGACGGTGTAATACTATCCGCCAATGCCTATATAGGCTGTGAAGGTATAGTTGAGGCTCTGGAAAACGGAGCGGATATAATTATTACAGGACGTGTGGCTGACCCATCCCTAACCTTGGGAGCGCTAGTCCATGAGTTTGGTTGGAGCATGAGTGACTACGACAAGCTCGGCAAAGGTACAATTGCAGGGCACCTCCTGGAGTGCGCGGGACAGGTGACCGGAGGATACTTCTGTGACCCCGGTATTAAGGATGTCCCAGACCTTTGGAACTTAGGATTCCCAATTGCTGAAATAAATGAAGTCGGGGAAACAGTAATAACTAAGCTCCCTGACACGGGCGGCTTAGTCAGTGAAATGACTTGCAAAGAGCAAATATTGTATGAAATTCAGGACCCCACGTCCTACTACACCCCAGACTGTACTGCGGATTTCAGTATGACAGAGGTCCGGCAGATAGCTCCAGATAAGGTATCAATTGCGGGTGTTACCGGAAGGAAAGACAATGATTTATTTAAGGTAAGCGTAGGGTACAAGGACTGCTTCATTGGTGAAGGAAGCATAAGCTACGGTGGTCAAACCGCTCTAGGCCGGGCAAAACTTGCAGAGGAAGTTGTTCGTAAGCGTCTGGAGATAGCTGGGTGCCACTATGATGAGATCCACGTGGACTATATTGGTGTAAACTCCCTTTACGGCAGTGAGATCAGTGGGAGTCTGCTGGCGCCAAGCCCCTACGAGGTCCGTTTAAGAGTTGCAGCAAGAACCAAGGATGCCGCAAATGCTAAGATTATTGGGGATGAAGTGGAGGCTCTCTATACAAACGGCCCCGCAGGTGGCGGTGGAGTTGTAAAGGAAGTCCATGAAATCGTTTCTATTGCGTCAATACTTATCCCAAAAGACATTGTCAAAACTAAATTGATGTACTGGGAGGTATAGCTGTGAAACTGAAAGAATTGGCACACTCAAGGACAGGTGACAAGGGCGATATATCGGTTATATCGGTTATTGCATATAAAAAAGAGGACTACGAACTGTTGAAAGAACAGGTCACGGCCGAGAGGGTAGCGGGCTATTTCAAAGAGATTGTTCATGGTAAGGTCAGCAGGTACGAGCTGCCCAACCTACATGCTCTGAACTTTGTGATGGAGGATGCTCTCGGTGGTGGTGTAACGCGCTCGCTCAGACTGGATAAACACGGGAAAACTCTGGGATCAGCACTAATGGAAATGTCAATATGTATGGAGGAAACAAAATGAGGAAACTGACTACAGCAGCGGAGGCAATGAAAAAAGCTAAAGATGGCGATATAGTTATGGTAGGAGGATTTTTGGAGGGCGGACTGGCACAGGATCTGGTAAAAGCCCTTGATGAATCCGGCGCTAAGGACCTTACCATTATTTCAAACGATACAGGTACAGTGGGATCCACATTTTATGGATTGATTAAAAGTGGAAAAGTCTCAAGAATATATGCGTCCTATATAGGGTCAAACCCTGAGACCGGTCGTCTACTTATGTCGGGTGAAGCGGAAGTAAAGCTGTTTCCCCAGGGTACACTCGCGGAAAAGATAAGAGCCGGTGGAGCGGGACTCGGTGGAGTTCTCACACCAGTAGGAATTGGAACAATTGTTGAAGAGGGCAAGGAGAAAATAAACATTCAAGGCAAATACTACCTGTTAGAGCTCCCCTTGAAAGCGGATATCGCCCTTATAAGAGCTAACATAGCAGATGAACAGGGAAACTTGGTCATAAAGGGTACGTCTAAGAATTTCAACATGGTAATGGCTACAGCTGCGGAATATGTTGTGGCTCAGGTTGATGAAATTGTACCTGTTGGTGCTATTGACCCCAACAATATAAATGTACAGAGCATATTCGTAAACGCTTTAGTTAAAACGGAGGGCTAGAATGAATACAAGAGAACTCATTACACGTAGGATAGCTAAGGAACTAAAAGAGGGCGATGTAGTAAACCTGGGCGTGGGAATGCCCACAATGGTTGCAAACTACGTTCCTTCAGACGTCCACATCATGCTTCAGGCAGAAAACGGCATGCTCGGTATGGGTGAGCTCCCCGAGGGGGCACCTAAATCCTTGGACTGCATTGATGCCGGTGGAAACCATGTCTCGTGCAAACTGGGCGGAGCATTTTTTGATAGCGCAACATCCTTTGCCATTATACGCGGAGGGCATGTGGATATCACTGTACTCGGAGCCCTTGAGGTGGATGAAAGAGGAAATCTAGCAAACTGGATGATTCCCGGTAAAATGGTACCCGGTATGGGCGGAGCTATGGACCTGGTTGTAGGCGCAAAAAGAGTAATTGTTGCCATGGAGCACACAAATAAGAATGGAGCACCCAAGATACTGGATAAATGCCTCCTTCCGCTTACAGCTGTAGGAGTTGTAGACATGGTTGTCACCAACATGGGGGTATTTGATATAACAGATAAAGGCGTTGTGATACGTGAAATAGCCCCGGATGTAACTATCGAGCAGGTTATCAACAGCACAGGAGCTAAACTCATTGTACCGGAAGATCTTAAAATAATGGAGACGGAGTAGGTGAATATATGAGTAATGTATATATTTTAGGTGCCGTCAGAACAGCTATCGGTAAATACGGCGGCTCTATCATGAATGTTTCCGCTGCAGACTTAGGCGCACATGTCATCAAAAATGCTATGGAACGGGCCGGAGTTAAGCCTGACCAAGTTTCAGAGGTCATCATGGGTCACGTACTTCAAGCCGGAGCAGGGCAGGGAACAGCACGCCAAGCCGCAATCAAAGCGGGAATGCCGGACAGCGTACCTGCTATGAACATAAACAACATATGCGGATCTGGCATGAAGGCAGTTGATATTGGCCTGGCACTTATTCAAAGCGGAAAAGCGGACATAGTGGTAGTGGGTGGTATGGAGAATATGAGCCAGTCCGGCTACGTGTCTGGAGAAATGCGCTGGGGTAGCCGCATGGGGAATGCATCCTTTGTTGACACAATGGTAAATGACGCACTGACCGACTCCTTTAGCGGAGTACACATGGGTATAACAGCTGAAAACGTCGCAGAAAAATATGACATTACCCGTGAGGAGCAGGATCTTTTTGCCGCCCAAAGTCAGCAAAAAACTGAAAAGGCTCTTGCAGAAAACCGTTTCAGTAATGAGATAGCCCCTATAGAGGTCTCACTGGGCAGAGGCAAGACAGTTATATTTGATAAGGATGAATATCCACGTCCCGGTGTAACGGTAGAGAGCCTTTCAAAACTCCGCCCGGCCTTCAAAAAGGACGGAGGCACTGTTACCGCCGGTAATGCATCCGGAATCAACGACGGAGCCGCAGCAATGATCCTGGCTTCTGAGGAAAAAGTTAATGAGCTTGGACTCAAACCCATGGCAAGGATTGTCACAATAGCTTCAGCAGGCGTGGATCCCCAGCTTATGGGCATAGGACCCGCAGCCTCAACTCAAGTTGCACTGACAAACTCAGGCCTCACAATAGACGATATGGACCTCATAGAGGCAAACGAGGCCTTTGCCTCACAGTCCCTTGCCGTTGGTAAGCTCCTAAATTGGGATGCAAGTAAAGTAAACGTCAATGGAGGCGCCATTTCACTGGGACATCCCGTTGGCGCAAGCGGTGCCCGTATCCTGGTTACACTCCTTCATGAAATGCAAAAGCAAAATAGCCACTATGGAATGGCAACGCTTTGCGTAGGTGGAGGAATGGGCGTTACAACAATAGTTGAAAGACAGATGTAAAAAATAATTGTACAACACTGCCTCAGATGTTATAATTAGTTCTGTTCCAAAATTCATGTCAGAAGTCGGAAAGGAAAATATTATGACAAAAGTGTATGAGGGTAAAACCAAAGATGTTTATGCATTGGATAACGGAAGCTACCGTTTGATATTTAAAGATGATGTCACCGGAGAAAATGGAGTTTTTGACCCGGGCGCCAACACTGTCGGTCTCTCGATTGAAGGCATGGGAAAAAGAAATCTTGCGGTATCCGCTATGTTTTTTGAGATCTTGGGGGATGCGGGAATAGAGACGCACTACCTGGATGCAGATGTTAAGAACAGCACAATGGACGTCAAACCAGCTAAACCCTTTGGAAAGGGACTGGAAGTCATATGCCGCTATAGGGCTGTGGGAAGCTTCCTACGCCGCTACGGAGCATATGTAAAAGAGGGGGATAAGCTCAATGCATACGTTGAAGCCACCCTTAAAGATGATGACAGGGGAGACCCGTTGGTGACCGTTGAAGGCCTGGAAGCCCTGAAAATTATGACCGCATCCCAATTTGAAAACATTAAAGTGAGCACACAGAAAATCACATCAATTGTTAGTGATGTGCTTGCAACTAAAGATCTTGAACTTTATGACATCAAATTAGAGTTTGGAATGGATAATGACGGAAATGTAATGCTGATTGACGAGATATCATCCGGAAATATGCGCGCCTACAAGGATGGAAAAGTTGTGGATCCTATGGACCTGACCGCTATGCTTGTTCCGGCTTAATAAGTAAAAAAGTGGGCAACCTCGCCGTTTATGGCAGGGTTGCCCACTTTTAATTTACGCTGTTACTCCTCGTCCTTGGAGACGTTGATGCTAAGACCATAATCCGTTTCATATATGAGCATAGTATTAAGGCCGTCACCGTCTCCACCAACGTATGTTATGCCTGAATCTCCGCTCACTTCATATGGGTCGTCTGGATACATCTCTTTGATTTCCTCGAGATAATCTAAGAAATAGTCCTCTGAAACTTCCTCTAGCATAATGAATACCGACTCACTCGTCTCCATTACGCTGGTAATCTTGCCGTCCTTGTATTCTGGAATTTTCTTTGCAAGATCTGTTGTTGGCCATTTATCCTCACTAAAGGTTATCTTCTGTCCGTCTTCTCCTTCAATGACGACCGTATCATCATCTAAGTCCACATCCACACCGGCATCCCCAAGTATTTTTTCAGCCAAAGCTTCGCCAGCCTTCTTCTGCAGGTTCTCTTTTACACCGCATCCAGCCAGTGCCAGGGTCAGAACTATTGCCAATAGCGCGCTAATAAATTTTGTCATATTACCTCTCCTCTAAACACAGTTATTCAAAAGGGCATCTGTTTATAAAAACAGTATACGGCAAATGACACTTTCTGTAATCATCCCTAGGGTGATTTTGAGCTAAAAACATGCTTAACCCAGAATAAACTGGCGTTGTTGGATAGGGGTGTTCATGTTATAATACGACAAATAAGACCATAAAGGGGTGCACTATGATAGAAGAACTAAAAAAGGAACTGTCGGAGCTTGCAGGCAAGCTGGGCAGGTCAAAGAAGATAGAT
>CAZIVK010000064.1:0-7541 GCA_964542515.1 uncultured Oscillospiraceae bacterium
TTGGAAATGAGATTGGTGCCGCAGCCAAGAATGTAATTGGCATAGCCGCAGGTATGCTGGATGGGCTGAACCTGACCTCCCTAAAGGGCGCTCTTATGTCTAGAGCTACCCGTGAAATTGCAAGGTTAATACAAGTCCTTGGCGGCAACGAACTCTCTGCATACGGCCTCTGCCACCTGGGTGACTACGAAGCCACAGTCTTTTCCCAATTCAGCCATAACCGTAAGTTCGGCGAGGCATTTGTGAAAGGTGAAAAGTACACAGAGCTTGCCGAAGGATACTACACAGTAAATGCTCTTATACAAATTGCAAACCAAAAGAACGTTGAACTTCCAATCTGCAACTCAGTATACCAAATGCTCTATAAAAACGCAGACTTCAAAGATGAACTTAATAGACTATTTTTAAGAAGCTTGAAGCAAGAGTTTTAACTCTCGCTTCAAGCTTCTTTAGTAGAATCTAATAAATCAGCTGCCGCGTGCAAATGTTGTCCAGAAGGGGCTTGGAGTGGCTAACTATGAGGAGTCCTATATTGCGGCGTTCTGTCTCTTTATGGAGAAAGGTCCAGATAAGGGATTGGGTTACGAGGTCGAGCATGGTGGTAATTTCATCGGCTAGGATAAATTTGGTATCTTTTCCTAGGGCGCGGGCTATGCAGAAACGTTGGAGTTCACCGCCGGAGAGCTCTGTGGGGTAGCGGTTTAGCCAGTCCTGTTGTATGCCCAGTTCTTTAATGATGTGAGGTTCTAGTGTGCCGGCTTCTGAGATGGAGTCTTTCATGCGGAGGCGGGGATTTAGGACTTGTTCAGGGTGCTGCCATATCATCTGTACCGGGGAGTAACCTCTATATGTGTGTAGAGGTCTGTTATCCAGCAATACTGTGCCCTGTTCTGGTTTTTCATAGCCGGCTAGAATTTTGCAGAAGGTTGTCTTTCCCACACCGCTGGGGGCAATGAGACCTACGCGTTCTCCGCTCTCTATGGAAAGTGAAAAGTTTCTAAGGATTTCACGGCTATCCGGGGAGTAACGGAATGATATATTAGCTGCATTTAGTGTCACTGTGGGTCCTCCTTGCTATGGATTTTAGAATAGTTTTTAGGCATAGCACGCCAGAGTGCCTTAGTGTATGGGTGCTGCAAGGATTCCTGGCTTTTGAAGTCCTCAGGGGAAGCATTTTCTATTGTGGTACCTTCGTAAAAAACAACAACTCTGTCCGCCACCTCTAGGGCAAGTTCCAGGTCATGGGTGATGAGAAGAACTCCGGCTCCACTATCCGCTATTTCACGGAAGTGGGAGAGGACTTGTTTTGCTGCGTCTATATGGAGGCCGGGGGTGGGTTCATCCGCTATTACGAGCTTGGGATTTTCATACACAGCTGTAGATATAAGTACCCTTCTGGCCATGCCGCCAGAGAGTTCAAAGGGGTAGAGGTTTTCTGTGTTCTTGTCCAAGCCATAGTTTTGTAGTATTTGAGTCACTCTTTTCTTGGCTTCCGGGGAGTTGTCCCCCTTACGGATTTGCGGACCTACACGCATCAACGGATCCAGGTATGATACGCTTTGAGGTACCAGAACAATTTCCTTTCCGCGCAGGAGCTCAGCGTCCTTTTGTGTATAGGGGTTTCCCATGTAGCTTGTTTTACCGCCCACAGTGGCGTTGTATGGGAGAATCCCCAAAATTGAGTGAGCCAGAAGGCTCTTCCCCGAGCCGCTTGAGCCCACAACGGCAACCATTTCACCCTCATGGATGTCCAGGTTGAGGTCCTCAATTACGTGCAGATCTCTTTTGCGGAAACTGGTGTCATACTGGGCAAATGAGACCGATAGATGTTTTACCGACAAAATAATACTCTTATTCATGGGCGCTACCTGGGTCGGTGAGCTTGCGGATGCTTGTTCCGGCAAGATCAAAAAGGATGACGGTTAAAACCAAAAGTATACCGGGGAATACTGCAAGCCACCACTTACCCATGGATAGATACTTCATGCTCTCAGATAGAATAATTCCTATTGCAGGTTGTTCTGAGGATAGGCCAAAACCAAGGAAGGTGACACTGGCTTCGTGGAGTATTGCGTGTGGGAAGAGTAAAATAAGCCCCACTATAAACTGGGGAAACAGGTGTGGAATCATATGTTTAGTGACAGTACCCCACTTGCTAACTCCGAGCTTTTCCGAGACCTTAATATAGCCACTCTCCTTAAGTTGTAGGACCTCCCCACGTATAACCCTCGCCAGTGATGTCCAATGAGTGAGCGCAACACCTAGCACAACACCCTTAAATCCTTTGCCGAGGGCGTAGGATATGAGTATGAGGAGGAGGATGTGTGGAATTCCCATTACAAGGTCTATAAGCCATATCACAAAGGTATCTGCAGCTTTTCCTAAGGTAGCTGCAGCTGTGCCCAACAAAAATGCTATAACTGCACTGATTGAGGCGGTGAGAAGTCCAATACGGATGCTCATAGAGAGTCCGGTTATGGTTCGGACAAACATATCACGGCCCATCCAGTCTGTGCCAAAGGGATATTTGAGACAGGGGGCTATGTCCTTGCGCGAGAAGTCTGTCACCATGGCCCTGTCTGCATACATGTAGCCACCTATAGTTATGGCTGTAAGAAGAATGATTGATATTAATAAAATTATAACTGTGGCCCTGCGGCGGTTCATGTTAGGGAATAATTTCATACCGATAGCCCCCTTTTGATGCGGGGGTCCACTACCCCGTAGAGAATATTGGCTATGAAGTTTCCAATAAATACAATGGCGGTACTTATTACGGCGATGCCCAGGAGGAGCGGGACATCACTTCCAAGCCCGGCGGTTACTGCTGCCTGACCGAGTCCGGGGTATGAAAAAATTTGCTCAACTAAAACAGAGCCTCCAAATATCTCACTAATTGACCCGAACTGGAGGGTCAGGGCTGGAAGGGCAATGTTTCTTAGACCGTGCCTAAGTATGATGCTTTTGGTACTCTCACCACGCGCTTTTGCAAACAGGACGTAGTCGCTCTCCATGACATCAATCATCTTTTCCCTTGTATGTAGCGTAATATTGGATATACCAGTAACAGATAGTGTTAGTGCAGGTAGAATGGCGTGCTTTACCCTATCCAGAATGGTGACGGCTGAGGATTCAAGACCTATGGGAACACTTAGGCCTATGGGAAGTAGCTTTAGCCAGACCGCAAAAACCATGAGGAGCACTAGGGCAAGCCAAAAAGTTGGAGTACTTGCTATGAGCAGTGAGTACCCTTTAATAATTTTGTCCACCAGTTTGCCCCGGTTGATACCTGAAATTATCCCGAGAATAAAACCAAATATTCCTGAAAATAGCCAGGCTATTACTAGGAGCCAGAGGGAATTTGAAAGTTTTACCCCTATTACATCTGTTACATTTTGGCGGTAGAGGAGCGATACCCCCATATCTCCGCGGAAAAAATCCCGAGCCCAGGATATGAAGCGTTCAAGGGGAGGTACACCCACTCCCCAGTACTCCTCAAGTTTTGCTACCTGTTCCGAACTTAAGGTACCGAGAGCAGCTTGTCCCACATTGGCTTGGAGCGGATCTACAGGCGATGAGGACACCAAAATAAACGCTACAATGCTGACACTTGCCAGCAGTAGCGCAAAACGTAGAAGACTTTTTAGGGCAAAAAGTGAACTTCTCTTCATTTCCAACCCCACTGATCCACGTTGTTTACAATGGACCACCCATGTCCGTGGGGGTGTAGCTTCTGATCCGCTACTTGGAGGGCGTTGGCCGACCAGTAGAGGTGATCAATATTCACGAGCCATATCCACGGGACATCTGCGTTGACGCCGGTAGTACCGTCCCACTGGGCCTTCTGCCAGAGGGTGTATGACTCCTCAAGGTCCGCCGACTTAAGAGCGGCATCCATGTATGCATCGACAGTGGCGTTTGCATAGGGGGAGTATTCTGCAGAGTCACCAACTGTGTGATATATGTTGTAGAACTCCATTGGTGTGTGAGCTCCCCAACCCCAGGTCATAACTTCCGATTGGGCGCGAGCATAGGCAATATCCCAACCGACCCCTTCAGTTGTGGCTGAGATACCCAACTTTTTCAGCTGATTTGAGGCATCCGCGGCTATAGCTTGGCGGACGGAGTCACTGGACGGATACATTATATTTATTTCAGCGCGGAGACCGTTTTTTACTCTAACACCATCAGGGTTAAGCACCCAACCGCCATCCTCCAAAACCGAGACAGCCTCTTCAAAGTTATAGTCAACGGCGGATTCAGGGTTGTACCACGGCATTTTGTCACAAACACTGTATGCCGGCGTTCCATGCCCGTTTAGCACGTTGTTTATCATAGACTGGCGGTCTATTCCAATATTTATGGCACGGCGTATAGCGAGGTCAGTGGTTACGTCATTTCCGCGAGTTCCATCATTTGGGAGGGCCGGAAGACTCAGGGCGCGGTTATCCACAGAGGCAAAGCTCAGGAGCTCATATCCACTAACGGTCTGGTCCGAATATGTTGCAGCGGTATATGCTAAATCCACACTGCCTGCCTTGACTGCCGCAAATGCTGCATCCTCAGACATGAACAATACAGTAACTTTTTTCATTTTAACTTCAGTGCCGTAGTAGTTGGGGTTGGCCTCAAGGATCACCTGCTGACCCCTATCCCACTGTTTTAGAATGTATCTTCCCGACCCTATTGGGTTTGATCCGTAGCCCTGTCCGTAAGCGTGTTCCGGAATTATTCCAACTATTGCCATGGTATATGGCCAAATTGAGAAGGGTCTATTCATATTAAATATGACAGTGGTTTCGTCCGTAGCAGAGGCACTTTCAAGCATGGTCAAGTCATTGACAGAACTTGTGTCCCTGAGGGTGTTGTATGTAAATGCCACGTCCGAGGCGGTGAGTTTTTCTCCGTCTGAGAACAATACGTCATCCCGTATTTTAACCGTCCACACCATGCCGTCATCAGAGACGGAATATTCCGTGGCCAGGTCATATCCAATTTTTAGATCCGTGGTGGTTACAGTAAGCGTACTCTGGATCAGTGGTTCATGTACGTGCTCACCCGCTCCCCATCCGTAAGCGGGATCAAACCCGGCTTCCGGTTCCGATGTAATGCCCATAGCCACTACAACAGAGTCTGGCGAGTGAAATTCCCCGGGTTTAGCCTGTGTCCCTTTACATCCTGCAAAGCAGCCAAGCACAAAAAACCCAACTAATAAAAGTAATATTATTTTCTTAGCCATACTTTCCTCCCAAATGAGATGCGCAATTCACCTCTAATAATACAAAATATCTACTAATCTGTCAATAACCATCTTCGATTTTGCGGTACGATTTGTAGATAGTGCATACTTGTTATGCTTGATTTCTGATGTATAATATATTATAATTAGTTTGATTTTCATCTTGAAGGCAGGAAGACCTCATGACAAACATTAAACAAAACTTGGACAAGCTTACTAGCAAGCCTATACTTTTTACCTTTTCCCTGGCCATGCTGGTAAACCTTATTATAGAGATCCTCTCCCGCAGATCACTGTGGGAAGGGCTTCTTTTTGCTGTCTCAAATCCGCTTCTCTTTACATATAACGCCCTAATCATAATGCTCACACTTTCAGTCTCCTATCTCATCAGGAAACGTGTGTTTATGATCATACTTGTCTCCTCCGCTTGGCTCTGTCTCGCCATCGGCAACTTTGTCCTGCTCAGTTTTAGAACAACCCCCCTCGCCGCTATCGACTTTACACTCATTAACTCCGTATATGAAATTATTGATGTCTACCTCACCACACCTCAGATGGTAGCAATAGCGTTTCTCCTCATTTTACTTGTAGTATCAATTGTTACACTCTGGTTTAAAGCTCCTTCCAGAAATGTCAACTACATAAAGTCATTTTTAATGGTTCTGTTCATGAGCGTGGCTGTCATTAGTACCACAACAATCTCCCTGAAAGCACAAGCCATTTCGGACACATATGGTAACTTAGCTGACGCGTATGATGACTATGGTTTTGCTTACTGTTTTTCACGCAGCGTCATTGACCGCGGAATAGACAGGCCGGAAAACTACTCAGAAGAAGTACTAAATGAAATAGCATCCAAAACACAAAAGGAGGTTGTCAACAACGCCAAAGTTAAGCCAAACATAATCTTTGTGCAGTTGGAGTCCTTCTTTGATGTGAACTATCTCAAAGGACTTAGCTACTCGGAAAACCCTCTTCCCAACTTTACATACTTGAAAAATTGCTTCTCATCAGGTTTTCTAACGGTACCATCTATTGGCGCAGGTACCGCTAACACGGAATTTGAAATTCTCTCAGGCATGAACCTGGAGTACTTCGGCACGGGTGAATACCCATATAAAACTATTCTCAAGTCAAAGACATCTGAGTCAATAGCCTTTAACTTAGGTGAGCTTGGTTACAAATCACACTCCATCCATAACAACAGCGGCACTTTTTATGACCGCCACCTGGTCTTCCCTAATTTGGGCTTTAACACCTTTATGTCCATAGAATACATGCATAATGTGGAGTACAGCCCTACAGCCTGGGCCAAGGACCGCAATCTCACTACTGACATATTAAATTCACTAAATAGCACAAAGGGCGCGGACTTCATCTTCACAGTTTCTGTCCAGGCCCATGGCAAGTATCCAAGCGATGTGGTGGACCCCAATCAAAGGATCAGTGTGAGCGGCGTTGAGGATCCTGAATTGCAGAACTCTGTTGAATATTATGTAAACCAGCTCAGTGAGAGTGACGCGTTTGTGGGTGAGCTTGTATCCACCCTCAGCACCTATAGAGAACCTGTTGTGGTTGTGTTCTATGGTGACCATCTGCCAAGCTTTGATATTGACAACGAAGACATAACAAATGGGGATGTATTCCAAACCGAATACGTTGTCTGGAGCAACTACGGCATCAAAAATGAAAACCGTGACCTCCAAGCCTACCAGCTCTCCGCAGATATTTTAAACCGTGTGGGTTATCACAACGGCATAATTACAAAAATCCATCAGAACTACTCTCACAGTCCAAATTACTATGAAACTCTGGAAATGGCCCAGTACGATATGCTCTATGGCGAAGGATTCTTATATGGATCCTCTGAAGCTCACAAAGCGACCTCCATGCGCATGGGTGTCAGTAAAATCAAAGTAACAGAGGTCCGCACTGTTAGCGGTACTGCATTTCTTTTAGGGGAGGGCTTTACTCCTTGGAGCATAGTACACCTAGACGGTGCACGCACTAACACCACATTTATCAATAAGAACACGCTCAAGTTTGAATATGACAATCTAAACGTCGGCACCGGCATCTCGGTCTCTCAAGTGGGTAATGACCGCTATCCTCTCAGCACCTCAAATACCATTGTTTATGACACTATGAAAAGTGTTGGAAAAAGATCACCAAATTGACCCAAAAATGATTGCAAATCAAGTCCGGTAGATATATAATTACGAGTATTAAGCGGATCTATACCGTGTGTCCATCCACCCTTTTGACTCAGGGAGGAAATCAACATGATAATTCCATGTAAACC
>CAZIVK010000065.1:0-7530 GCA_964542515.1 uncultured Oscillospiraceae bacterium
GATATGGCCTCATCAACATCCTTAACAACCTTTGCGGTTATAATGAAGTCGTTGAACTCTGTGTAGTAATCCTCATCAGTGGCGGGCACTGTGTCACTTAAAATTTCTGCAGTTTTGGGACATACTCTCCACTGTACTTTCTTTTTACTCAAACGGCTATAAGCCATAGGAAGAAACTTAGATGCTACACTTTCAGCCACAAGGACTGTTTCAGCGGCATTGCAGACGGAGGGGCGCTGACATTTGGCATTGAAAAGTATTTCCTTTGCCATTTCCAAGTCCGCATCCGAGTCCACATATATATGGCAGTTACCTGTGCCAGTCTCAATAACGGGAACTCTAGCATTTTCTACAACACTTTTTATGA
The DNA here is from genome assembly GCA_964542515.1 of uncultured Oscillospiraceae bacterium. Lineage (GTDB taxonomy): Bacteria > Bacillota > Clostridia > Oscillospirales > JAAYOS01 > CAZIVK01. The sequence goes on from CAZIVK010000065.1 coordinate 368, forward strand.
GTCCCGCACCACCTCTTGGAATTAAAGCGTCTATATAGCCTGACAGCTGCATGAGCTGGGTTGCGGATTCTCTAGATATGTCATGAACTAGGGCTACACAGTCCTCAGGCAGGCCGGCTTCAGCAAGACACTGACGCATTACTTTTTCTAATACGGTATTTGTGTTGATGGCGTCCTTACCACCGCGTAGTATGACTACATTGCCTGATTTAAGACAGAGAGCAGCAGCGTCCACTGTGACATTTGGGCGAGACTCATATATAATTGCAATGACGCCTAGAGGGACACGCTGTTTTCCAATGATTAGGCCGTTGGGGCGGTTTGTCATGGATAGGACCTCACCAATTGGGTCCTTTAATGCAGCAACTTGGCGCAATCCCTCAGCTATTTCATGCAGTCTATCCTCATTTAGGGTTAGCCTGTCAAGCATATGCGGGGGGACACCGTTTGCGTCAGCATTGTTGACGTCCTCTGCGTTCGCTGCAAGGATATCATCTTTGTATGATATGACAGCCTTTGCAATTCTGAGGAGTGCATCGTTTTTCTGCGCTTGGGAGGCGGTTGCCAGGGCCAAGGTTGCTTCTTTAGCTGCTAATCCCATAATTTCCAAAGTGGTCATAATGTACCTCCTTAATCAGTTTGTGCTTTGAAAAGGGTCCCGACATGGTTACCCTTCATTATTTCATATAGTAGCTCAGGGGAGTCCCCTCTGGCTACAACGGTGTCTATTCCACAGGCTGTTGCAATTTCGGCAGCCTGTATTTTTGTTGCCATACCGCCGGTTCCAAGTTTTGTTCCGCTACCACCGGTGTCCGCACACAAATTCTTGATGTCTGTTACGAGGGGGATAAGTTTTGCGTCAGGGTGTGAACGGGGGTCACAGTCATAAAGACCGTCCATATCTGTCAGCATTATAAGGAGATCCGCATCTATAAGGCAGGCAACCGTAGCGGAGAGATTGTCGTTATCTCCAATAATAATTTCATCTACAGTTACGGAGTCATTTTCATTAACTATGGGGACCACCCCCAGGTCTATAAGGGCATTAAATGTATTAAGTAGATTTTGACGGCGACTCTCATTGTCCACGTCCTTGCGGTTTAGGAGGATCTGACCCACTGTGTGCCCATATTCACCAAAGAACTTTTCATAGGTGTACATGAGGACTCCTTGCCCAACAGATGCTACAGCTTGTTTAAGGCGCAGTTCCTTAGGTTTCTCCTTAAATCCTAACCTTCCGAATCCGGCAGCCTGGGCTCCTGAACTGACAAGAACAACCTTCGACCCGGAGTTCATAATATCCGATAGAACACGGACGAGTTTCTCCATATTGGCAAGGTTTAACTTTCCGTTTTCATGTGTTAATGTAGAGGAGCCAACCTTTACAACTATTTTATGCGGTTTTGTCTTATGCATCCCACTATCTCCATTCTCTTTTCAGAGGAAAAGTTGTCTTTAAGTTTACCACTATAAAGAGGTTTGTGCAATATATAATCAAAATTTGTATTGAATATTTGACCGCTATCGGGTATTATATTAATTGTGTGTAAAATTTTAGACAATCTTCCGGAGGTATTTTTTTATGCTTAATATTGTGCTCGTCGAACCCGAAATACCCATGAATACCGGGAACATTGCAAGGACCTGCGCCGCCACCGGGTCAGTATTGCACCTTGTTGAACCTTTGGGCTTCTCCATATCGGACAAGGCTGTGAAACGCGCCGGACTGGATTACTGGCATTTGGTTGACATACGGCACTATAAGAGCTTTGCAGAATTTTGTGATATCAATCCCGATATTAGTGCTCACTATGCCACAACTAAAGCACCCCGCTCACACAGTAGTGCTGAATTTAGGGATGGTGACTACATTCTCTTTGGCAAAGAAACCCGCGGCCTTGACGTGGACCTCCTCCGGGCAAACTACGACAAGTGCATCCGCATCCCTATGATCTCTGACGCACGCTCGCTAAACCTGTCAAATTCTGTTGCCATAGTACTGTACGAGGCTCTCAGGCAGCTGGATTACCCAGGCCTTAATTATAACTTTAACGGGGGTGTACTATAAAAATATTCTAAACATTAGCAAAACTTGCACCAAAACACTTGAATATGTGCATAGTGTAGGATATAATCTTCATGCCCCTGGATTTGGTAACTTATTGTTTGTGCTAGACCCAAGTATTGTCTAAATAACTCATTATTCTAAAGGAGATTTTGTCAGATGAAGTACAACAAAAAAACCGTGGAAGATATTGCCGTAGAAGGCAAAAAAGTTTTAGTCCGTTGTGATTTCAATGTCCCCCAGGATGAAAACGGAAATATCACTGACGACAAAAGAATTACTGCAGCCCTTCCCACAATTAAGTATCTACTCTCTAACGGCGCCGCTGTTATCCTAACTTCACACCTTGGCAGGCCAAAAGGAGAGTTTAAAACTAAGTTCTCCCTTGCACCTGTGGCTACACGCCTTAGCGAGCTTCTGGGTGTTGAGGTTAAAATTGCAAAGGACGTCATAGGTCCTGACGCAGATGCTCTCACCGCCGCAGTAAAACCTGGTGAGGCCATACTGCTAGAAAATGTCCGCTTCCACGCAGAAGAGGAAAAAAACAACCCTGATTTTGCAAAAAAACTGGCCTCCTATGCAGATATATATGTCAATGACGCATTCGGCACAGCTCACCGCGCCCACGCCACCACCGCAGGTGTAGCAGACTATCTTCCCGCAGTCTGTGGATTTCTAATAGGAAAAGAACTTGACGTTATGGGCAAAGCTCTGGATAATCCCCAGCGTCCCCTAGTTGCTATTCTGGGTGGAGCAAAGGTTTCTGATAAAATAGGCGTTATTAATAATCTCCTTGAAAAAGTTGATACCATTATTATAGGTGGCGGAATGTCCTACACATTTGAAAAAGCTCTAGGCCGCAAAATTGGACTTTCTCTCTGTGAGGATGACAAATTTGACTATGCTAAAGAAATGGTTGCAAAAGCCAAGGAAAAAGGCGTCAACTTCCTTCTACCTGTTGATGTTATAGCAGCAGACAAGTTTGCGGAAGACGCAACCCCCATCCATATAGACTCCAATAATATTCCTGATGACCTTATGGGACTAGATATAGGCCCCAAAAGCATTGATATTTTTAGCGCAGCTATCAAGGACGCCGGAACCGTCATATGGAACGGCCCCATGGGAGTCTTTGAATTTGAAAGCTTTGCTAACGGCACCCGCTCAATAGCCAAAGCAGTAGCAGAGAGCAACTGCGTCAGCATTATTGGCGGTGGTGACAGTGCAGCAGCAGTACAACAACTCGGTTATGCCGAGCAAATGACGCACATCTCAACAGGCGGCGGTGCTTCACTCGAGTTCCTAGAGGGACTTGAATTACCGGGCGTAGCTTGTCTGTTGGACAAATAGAACTAATCTACTTGAAGAAAAGGAGCAACTAACATTGAACAGAAGATATCGTAAAACAATTATTGCAGGAAACTGGAAAATGAACAAAACTGCATCGGAGGGAAAGGCACTCCTGGATGAACTCAAAACCTCAATTCCACGCGTAAAGTGGGCGGAAGTGGTTGTTTGTGTTCCATTTGTAAATATCCCCATGGCCCTCCGTGCCCTTAAGGACACACGTATAGCCGTAGGTGCACAAAATTTACACCATGAAGCAAGCGGAGCATACACAGGTGAAGTTTCAGCTGACATGCTAAGAGACCTCGGAGTAAAATATGTTATAGTTGGCCACTCTGAGCGCCGTCAATACTTTGGTGAAACTGACTCCATTGTAAACAAAAAAGTTCATGCGGCTCTCAACGCCGGAATCCGTCCCATCCTATGCGTAGGTGAAACCCTTGAGCAGAGAGAAGCCGGCATTACAAGTGATCTAATCACCATGCAGGTAAAAGCAGCACTTGCAGGAGTTGAAATTGACAAACTACGCCGCATAGTTATAGCTTATGAGCCTATCTGGGCTATAGGTACAGGCCGCACAGCTACAGCTGAACAAGCCAATGAGGTCTGTGAGCTTATCCGTACATGCATCCGTAAAATGTATGGCGCTCGTATGGCACGTGCTATCACCATTCAGTACGGCGGTTCAATGAACGCCAAAAACGCACATGAGCTATTGGCCCAGCCTGATGTTGACGGAGGTCTGATCGGCGGAGCTGCTCTAAACGCCCCAGATTTCATTACAATAGTCAACTCGGCAAACCAGTAACCGGTGAATTAAATATGAAAACACCGGTAACGCTAGTCATTTTAGATGGTCTTGGAAATGCCGCAAACTCCCCGGGTAACGCAGTAGCCCATGCAAACACCCCCACCTTGGACTCAATCTTTGCCAAATGCCCCCGCACACTGCTCTCCGCTTCAGGTCTTGATGTGGGCCTGCCTGCAGGGCAAATGGGCAACAGTGAAGTAGGGCACACAAACATAGGTGCCGGGCGTGTTGTATACCAGGATCTTCCTAAGATATCAAAAATGATTGAAGACGGGAGTTTCTTTGAAAATTCCGCATACCGTGCTGCCGTTCAAAACTGCATTGACAACAACACAAACCTTCACCTCTTTGGACTTATGTCTGATGGAGGGGTGCACAGCCATTACACACACATCTTTGCCGCAGTTGAGCTGGCAAAGAGAATGGGCCTTGACCGCGTCTTTCTCCACTGCTTTATGGACGGACGTGATGTGGCCCCCACATCAGGTGCAACCTTTGTGGAGAAGACCATTGCAAAGTTCAATGAACTAGGTGTGGGCACTGTTGCTACAGTCATAGGCCGCTACTACGCCATGGACCGTGACAACCGCTGGGACCGTGTAGAGCGTGCATACGCTGCACTGGTCTACGGCCAAGGACACTACAACGAAGACCCTGTAGCCGCCATTAGAGCAAGTTATGACGCTGGTGTCACTGATGAATTTATTGAGCCCATAGTTTGCACAAAGGGTGCTGAAATCAGCGCCAATGACTCAATAATCTTCATGAACTTCCGCCCTGACAGAGCACGTGAAATTACCCGCACATTTGTTGATCCCTCCTTTGACCACTTTGATAGGAAAAAAGGATTCATTAATGTACACTTTGTTTGTACAACCCTGTATGACGCAGAAATGCCCAACATATCGGTTGCTTTTGACAAGGAGACCCTCAGTGGCACCTTTGGCGAATACATCAGCCGTATGGGCCTAAAACAGCTCAGAATTGCAGAGACAGAAAAGTACGCACATGTGACCTTCTTCTTTAACGGTGGTGCGGAAACTGTCTACGAAGGTGAGGACAGAGTCCTTATCCCCTCTCCAAAGGTTGCAACCTATGACCTAAAACCGGAAATGAGCGCAATCGAAGTTACAGACGCAGTAGTTGAACGCATCAACAGCCACGACTACGACGTAATTGTCCTCAACTACGCAAACTGTGACATGGTAGGTCATTCCGGCATCTTCCCCGCTGCTGTAAAGGCTGTAGAAACCGTTGACACATGTCTTGGACGCGTCCTAGAAGCAATGAAATCCGTTGGCGGTATCACCATTGTTACTGCCGACCACGGCAACGCTGAAAAGATGCTCGAAGAGGATGGAGTCTCACCCTTTACTGCACACAGCACAAACCCTGTACCCTTTGTAATTTGCGGTGCTGACGTCTCCCTTAACGAAGGCAGACTCGCAGATATAGCCCCTACAATGTTGGATCTCATGGGACTGGGCAAACCCGCTTCCATGTCAGGTGTATCTCTGATCCGCTAACCCTTAGAACAGTGTTCTATACTATAATTATTTAAGGAGAATTTTATGAAGCAGTATATTGAAATCATGGACGTCATCGGACGTGAAATCATGGACTCCCGCGGAAACCCAACAGTTGAAGTTGAGGTTGAAGTAGAGTGTGGAGACACAGTCTATGTTGGACGCGCAGCAGTCCCCTCCGGCGCATCAACAGGTATCTTTGAAGCAGTAGAACTCCGTGACGGTGACAAAGACCGCTACCTTGGCAAAGGCGTACTCAAAGCAGTTGACGCTGTCAACACAGAAATTGCTGATGCAGTTATTGGTCTAAATGCACTTGACCAAGTTGAAATAGACCGCGTTATGATAGAGCTTGACGGAACTCCAAACAAGGCTCGTCTCGGCGCAAACGCAATCCTCGGTGTCTCCCTAGCTTGCGCAAGAGCAGCAGCTGAGGCTCTGGGAACAAGCCTTTACAACTACATCGGCGGCGTAAATGCAAAGACCCTTCCGGTTCCAATGATGAACGTTCTAAATGGCGGTGCCCATGCAGAAAACAACGTTGACATCCAGGAGTTCATGGTAATGCCCGTATCTGCAAAGAGCTTCCGTGAAGCCCTCCAGATGTGTGCAGAAGTTTTCCACACACTAAAGAAAGTTGTTCCCTCCTCCGGTGTTGGTGATGAAGGAGGCTACGCCCCCGACCTCGCAGCTGATGAGGATGCTCTAAAGGCACTTGTTGTAGCTATTGAGAAAGCCGGTTACAAACCAGGCGAGGACTTCATGATTGCAATGGACCCAGCAGTATCAGAGTGGTTCGTTGAAGAAGATGGCGGCTACTACCTCCTACCGAAAGCTCAGAAGAAGATGTCACGTGCAGACATGGTCGCTATGTGGGTTGACTTCTGCAACAAGTATCCTATCATCTCAATTGAAGACGGTATGGCTGAAGAGGATTGGGAAGGCTGGAAGATGCTTACAGATGCTCTTGGCAAGAAGATCCAACTCGTTGGAGACGATCTCTTCGTAACAAACGTTACAAGGCTTAAAAAGGGTATAGACCTCGGAGTAACAAACTCCATCCTTATCAAAGTTAACCAGATCGGTACACTTACCGAAACCCTGGATTCCATCCAAATGGCAAACCGCGCAGGCTACACAGCTGTTGTCTCCCACCGTTCCGGTGAGACAGAGGACACCACAATAGCTGACCTCGCTGTTGCACTAAACGCCGGGCAAATCAAGACCGGTGCTCCTTCAAGATCAGACCGTGTTGCAAAATACAACCAACTCCTTCGCATTGAAGAGGAGCTCGGTGAATCAGCAATCTACCTCGGCCGTGACGCCTGGTTTAACCTCAGCAAATAGTTAAATGTTTAAATTACCCCGGAGGTGCTTTTGCATCCCCGGGGTTTCTTCATGTAGCCAATCAGCA
>CAZIVK010000066.1:0-7529 GCA_964542515.1 uncultured Oscillospiraceae bacterium
GGTTTTGTGCGCCCTTTTGAGAATGGTGCTTAAATTACATTGTTTCAAACTTATACCTTGTGAAGGTGGAAAATGCATCAATACCTTACTGGGATTTTAGTTTTAAACTTGAAAATAATGAACTTCTGTTTATAGACGGAGGAGAAAGTACTTCTGAATTTGTTGATAGCTTTGCACGTTTTAGATCTATCTTTCAAACGAGCGAATTCGATTTGATTCGTACAGGTACTGCAGATGCAATTTTTATAACTGACAAAAACAATAATGAGGTAGTATTTCTCTCTGATAAAAGCAAATCTCAAAACGGTTATAGGCCTGCTGATGTTATTGGCTACTATCAAACCTTATTGAAAAGGAATACCGTTTACGATGAAGCTATAGAAAAGCTCATTAATGAGTATGGTAGTCTTGAAAAAGTCCCCACTTCAAAAATTCCTGTCGGAGGATCTACAACTCGTTTTGACATGCGTAATTTTGTACCAACAAAGCCTGATCCAGTAAAGGATAATATACTTAAACTTCCACTAGTCATAATTCCCATTGCGTTTATAGGAGCAGTTCTTCTGCTATCAAGAAAAAGCATAACATTTTTTGTTAGCAAGTTTAGACGAAAGCTTTGAAGCATTCTGGTTTGTTGAACGTGAAGGCTTCTATGATGAGCATGACAAATGCATTGCAGAAGACTGCGCATGGCTCAAAACCAACATTAAATAAACCCCTAACATACATACTCCCCTTAAAGTGCTTACCAAGCAAAACACTTTAGGGGAGCATATTATTAATATTACCGTCATCCATTACAAGCATAAGAGCCATTGGCTTTCCGTTGTTTGTAATAATAACTTCACGATTGTTAGATAGGTTTTCCCAGATGCTCTTAGCATTTGTTCTTAATTCACGAATTGAATAGAAGTTCATAAAACCACCTCCGTAACATTTAGTATACACTGTTGTGTCACGTTTTGTCAATGGTCAATGAATATAGGAAAAGGTTGCCTTTTTAATGAGGCAACCTTTTCCATTTAATATTTACTTTAGTACATTCCACCCATGCCGCCCATGCCGTCCATGCCGGCTGGAGCCGCTGCTGCGGGTTCTGGTTTGTCTACTACGAGGGATTCGGTTGTGAGAACCATTGCTGCAACGGATGCTGCATTTTCAAGGGCAGAGCGGGTTACCTTAGTTGGGTCAACTATTCCGACTTCTACCATGTCAACGTATCTTTCTGCCAGTGCGTCGTATCCAAAGCCGTCCTTGGAGTCTTTAATCTTTTCAATGACTACGGACCCGTCTACGCCGGCGTTGGTAGCTATTTGACGTACAGGCTCTTGGAGAGCGCGCATAACGATAGCCATACCTGTCTTTTCATCACCCTCTACGTTTGCAAGGAGAGCTTCTACGTTTTTAACAACGTTAAGGTAGGCAGTACCACCACCTGGGACGATGCCTTCTTCAACTGCTGCGCGTGTGGCGTTGAGTGCGTCCTCTATGCGGAGCTTCTTTTCTTTCATTTCAATTTCAGTAGCGGCGCCAACTTTGATAACGGCCACTCCGCCTGACAGCTTTGCAAGACGTTCCTGGAGCTTCTCACGATCAAAGTCTGAGGTTGTGTCTTCAATTGCTACTCTGATTTGATTGATGCGAGCCTTAATATCTTCGCGCTCACCGCCACCGTCAATAATGATTGTGTTTTCCTTCTGGATCTTCACTTGGCGTGCGCGGCCGAGTTGTTCAAGTGTCGTGTCCTTAAGCTCAAAGCCGAGTTCTTCAGAGATGACCTCTCCGCCTGTGAGAACCGCTATATCTTTTAGCATATCTTTGCGTCTGTCACCAAAACCTGGTGCCTTGACACATACGCATGTAAAGGTTCCGCGGAGTTTATTTACAAGCAGGGTTGCGAGGGCCTCTCCCTCTACGTCCTCTGCAATTATAACAAGTTTACGGCCAGCCTGGACAATCTGCTCAAGTAGCGGAAGTACATCCTGAATGTTGGAGATCTTCTTATCAGTGATGAGGATAAGTGCGTCCTCAATGACAGCTTCCATCTTTTCTGAGTCAGTGACCATGTATGGTGAGATATAACCGCGGTCAAACTGCATGCCTTCAACAATTTCCGAGAATGTTTCTGCGGTTTTGGACTCCTCAACGGTAATAACTCCGTCATTTGAGACCTTATCCATGGCTTCTGCAATTAGCTTACCAACGGTTTCATCACCGGAAGATATAGCGGCTACACGTGCGATGTCCTGGGAGCCCGATACCTTTTGCGAGTTTGATTTAATGCCTGCAACAGCTGCGTCAACGGCTTTGGAGATACCCCTCTTCATAATGGCGGGGTTTGCGCCGGCTGCTACGTTTTTCAGTCCTTCACGGATAAATGCCTGGGCCAATAGGGTAGCTGTAGTGGTTCCGTCACCTGCTACGTCGTTAGTTTTTGTAGCAACTTCCTTTACAAGCTGTGCGCCCATGTTTTCAAAGGGGTCGTCAAGCTCTATCTCCTTGGCAATTGTTACGCCATCGTTAGTGATGAGTGGGGATCCGAACTTTTTATCCAGGACAACGTTGCGTCCTTTAGGACCCATTGTTATTCTAACCGTGTCTGCGAGTTGGTTTACACCGCGCTCAAGTGCTCTGCGGGCCTCTTCGCCATATAGCAATAATTTGGACATATTATATAACCTCCGTTTATTTTAATTATTCAACAATAGCGAGAATATCGCTCTGGCGGACTATGGTGTATTCGTCTCCGTCAATCTTAACTTCGGTTCCGGAATACTTGCTTGTAATAACCTTGTCCCCGGCGTGTACATGCATTACTACATCTTTGCCGTCAACGTTTCCACCCGGTCCAACCGATATAATCTCAGCCACCTGGGGCTTTTCTTTTGCGGCACCGGTGAGAATTATTCCGCTTTTAGTGGTCTCCTCGACCTCCACCATTTTTATTACGACTCTGTCAGCCAATGGTTTTAGTGTCATGTTTTTTGCCTCCTCAATTTTTATAATAAAAACACTGTGATTTATCCAGCTCTTAGCACTCTCAACGTTCGAGTGCTAACTTATACTATTATAGTGTGCTTTCTCTGGTTTTTCAATCCTTGCGAATTGCTATATCTGGGCATATTTGGGCTTTACGTTAAATTAACTCAAGTTTCCATCTATTTGGTAGATTTTACTCTATATTACATGTTTTCTTACAACTCAGAGACTATTTCCACTCCGCAAAACTGCCTAATGGCGCAAAAAACCGTATCTTCTGTTCCGACAGCTTCATTGTTATGTTGCTGGACTTAGCAACTTCACCGTCTATGTTTGTGTACGACTCCTCTCCGCCGCAATCAATTATCATTTCCTTGCCCCTTACGTGTCTGACAAAATTGCTTATTTCATCTATCTTACCCGCAGAGTACTTCTTTATAAGTTTGGCCACCTGAAATCTCGTAACCTTTTTTACGAGCAAAAAGTCCAAAAGACCGTCTGTGGGGTCAGCGTCAGGGGTTGGATTGTATCCACCCCCGTAGTATCTGGCATTTGCTGCTACAAGCATAGTATATCTACCGTCACACTTTTCTCCGTCCAAGGTCACTTTATACTCCTTATGTAGGCCTCGGAACATATTATAGAGCACCGATATTGAGAATGCGGCGTAGGGCTTCACACCCGGTATTTTAGAGAACTTGTGTACGTCCCCAGCAATACGGGCGTCAAAGCCGGTTGAGCAGATATTTATAGAGTATTTACCCAGACACTCAATGAGGTCAAACTCCATGCTCTCCCCGCCAACCAATTCCTCAATTGAAAAGAATCTTGACATCATACTGCCAAAGAGCTTTACAAAATCATTTCCGGTACCACAGGGGTACTGGGTTAACTCCACATTACTGTGACCCACTACTCCGTTGAGGGTTTCATTTAGCGTTCCGTCACCGCCGCAAGCGTACACCCTGAGTGGTTTACCTTCCGCCGCTGCTTCAGCCGCAAGCTTAGTTGCGTGACCGGCGTACTCTGTTGATACAATCTTGTAATCCGCCCCGCGCTCATGCATTATTTTTTCAATTCTTCTGCTAAGTTCACTAGTTCTATCCGTCATACCGGCTTTGGGATTTAATATAAATAGATGCTTCATTGACACTTCACCTTTTGTTGTAGTACATATAGAGGTCGCACTTGATCATACCGTTGTACAACTTTCTTTTTTTAGTTGCCTTACGGCCAAATGACCGTTCAAATTCAGGCTCAGCGGAGAGCACGTAAAGGCTCCAGGCGTTGAGAGCCGATGTAGACGCACCGAGAGTTCTGTATATCTCTTTTGCCTCATCTACGTCCAACAGACGCATGCCATAGGGGGGATTTGTTACAATGGTCCCGCGGTCCGAGCCAACGGAGAGGTCCTTTACATCCGCTACCTCAAACTTACAGATATCAGCCACACCCGCCTTTTTAGCGTTGTCCTTGGAGAGTTCAACCGCTGCCGGGTCTAAATCATAACCTGAGATACTGTAGTTACCGCTAAACTCGCGGCTTACAGCCTCCTGCTTGACCTCTTCACCTACTCCACGAGCCCACTCCCACTGCTCAAAATCAAAGGACCTCAGAAGTCCTGGGGCGCGGTTCTTTGCAATTAACGCTGCCTCAATGGGAATTGTACCGGAGCCGCAGAAAGGGTCAATAAACTCATCCCTACCCCTGTAGCGGGACAGGATGACCATTCCAGCGGCAAGTGTCTCCTTGAGAGGAGCCTCATTTGACAGAGCCCGGTAACCGCGTTTGTGTAACCCCGCTCCGCTTGTATCAAGATAAATTGTAGCTGTATCATTCATTAGAGAGAAGCGCACCTGGTATGTGTGCCCCGTTTCCGGCATACGGGCAAGCTTATATATAGAACCCAGGCGGTCTGCAGAAGCTTTTTTAATAATAGCCTGACAGTCCGGTACACTCATAAGTTTGGAGTCCAAGCAGTGTCCCTTTACAGGAAACTTAGCGTCCTTGGGGAGATATTTCTCCCACTCGATGGCTTTGACCCCCTCAAAAAGATCATCAAATGTCAGCGCTTTAAAAGTGCCCATAACAATAAGGACACGCTCAGCAGTCCTAAGCCAAATATTAGCCCGTGCCATATCCTTAACTGTGCCGGTAAAAAAGACACGTCCATTTACAACGGAGACGTCCTCCATTCCCAGTCTTTTTATTTCATCACCTGTTATACCCTCAAGACCAAAGAGCGTTGGCGTACAAAGTCTAAGTTTTTCCATTATCAAATATCCTTTATTCCTTTTTCATTCATCTAATTATTGCCTAATGTTGACATTATATATTCATTTTTACTCAATTACAACAGTTTCTAACAAAGTAACATTTAAGGTAAACTTTAGATTAACTTTATCTTGTCTCAAAAGCGATATGATAAACTAGTAACAGACAAATATTGACATATAATGTGTGAGAGGTAATTAATATGAAAAGAATTATTAGCATCATTCTTCTGATTTGTATGGTTTTTACTATACTACCTGTAGATGCAATGGCAGCTGCACCCGATTTAACCCAAAATAGACCGCTTGCAGACATATCAAAATCGGACTGGTTCTATGATGATGTCCTTTATGTCATGGAAAACGGGATATTTAACGGTTCGGGAGAAAACACCTTCTCACCCCATGGCCCCATGACCCGCGCCATGTATGTAACAATTCTCGGACGTATAGCAGGAATCAATCCGGACGACTATCCAGCAGATAGCAGCTTTACCGACGTGAAATCGGATGCATATTATGCCCCCTATGTAGCCTGGGCAGTTGAAAAAGGTATCACAAACGGTGTCAGTAACAGCCGCTTTAACCCAAATGCCGTTATCAGCCGTGAGCAGATGGCAACATTTACTGTCCGCTTTTTTGAAGCCCATGGAATTGATTACGGCGCCAATTCCGAGAGCTCATCTGAGCCTAAAGACCTTTCAAATATATCCACATGGGCCAAGGACTCCGTTCTAAAACTTTGGAGGGCGGGTCTGTTAAAGGGCGACAACAATGGAAGATTCAATCCGCAATCCAACGCCACAAGAGCCGAAGCGGCAGCTTTCAGCAGACGAGCCGACCAAACATTTGCCAACCTGTCCCCTTCACCTTCACCATCGCCATCGCCTTCAGAAGCGCCTATTCATGATAGAGATTATACATATTATACTGTTTCATTTATCACTAACGGTGGAGCAGACGTTGACCCTATAAAGGTTAGAAGCGGTCGGTCTATATCCAGTCTTCCCATTCCTATAAAGGATAAAGGGATATTCATTGGATGGTATGAGGACAAGAGCTTATTGGGTGCCGAGTTTATAGAGAACAGTCCTGTAACATCGGACATTGCTTTGTATGCCAAATATTTGGATATTTTAGAAGAAGTAGTTGAGGAGGAGCTGGATGACTCATTCTCCTTAATTGACCAGAGTTCAAACCTATCCATTTCTCTCAAATCATCAGATCCAACTATGACTGCAGGCAATGTACTAAACCTCATTACACTAGAAGGTAACATCAACTTAGAATCATCGGGAATAACTGTAACTGGCAGCAATGGTTCCTTTACCCTTTTAGCTACAGAGGGCTTTGCAGAGGGCGCATCCTACAAACTTATACTAGATGATGAAAGGATTACATTTGCCGACCAGGAGGACTACATCCGCAGATGTTCTTTTTCAATAGATAAGGAAGAGGTAAATAATGTCGAGTTTAACTCTGATATTATTTACATTCCCAATAATCATATACAAAATGTTACCCAGAATAACAACAGCATGATGTCTATGTCAGTGCCTCTAATAACAATGTCTGACGATGGAAGTGCAGCTAACACCTCTACTGTCGGTAGCTTTACTTATATCGGACCCAACTCCTTGAACATCAAAGTCGGAGATGTGCTGTGCATATACAGTGGATTGAATCCCAGCCAGGTTGACCACAACAGGGACCTTGTAAATGATGAAATATCTTATATAACCGTAACTGCAGTTGATGGAAACACAATAAATTATTCCGGTTGCGAGGCAGAAGACGTTCTTGTACTGCCCAAAACCCTTCCTATTTACATGGGCTCCCACACTCTTATTGATTTTTCCATTGATGAAAATTTTGGTAGCTTCTCTTCCTCATTATCCGATCTGGAATTTGAGAAATTCAGTAATATTGGGCTAAGCGAAGAGACCACAATTAATGTGGGCGACTTTCTTTTACTTAGCGCTACACCAATTGATGGTATGTTTAGTGATGACATGTCTGATGAAGATTTGGATGAGATGTACTACGCCAAGGTAATAGAAGCAAAACAGAGCGAAGGCATAATGAATGTTAAGTTCGAGTTAATCAATATGGAAGAAATGTATGATTCCTTTAACTATCGCTCAGAAGTTGAGTTAAACGGTGACCAATTAATTGACGAAGATAGCATATTGGAGTACGAATCACAGATAGAAGAGCAAGTTATGGCAAGCGTCTTTATAGATAAGGCGGCAACAGAGCTAACGTCCCTATCCTTAA
>CAZIVK010000067.1:0-7499 GCA_964542515.1 uncultured Oscillospiraceae bacterium
CTGGTGAATCCTTCATATTGAAACTCCTCCTGTTAATTTATAAAAAGTGAAAAATCGGTAAAGCTATTATTGTAAAACTGTCAGCTAAAAAAGCATCAAGGAGGATACTAATTTGGACAGAGATACATTAATCCAGCAGGTAAAGAGCGAGTACGCACGCCTGGCCGATCTTGAAAGCCGAGATCACGTTATAGACCTGTCTTATGGCGGCATGACACCCGCGGCATATTATGAACGGGCATTGGAAAAGGCAATAGACGGAATTTCCGCCGGAAAATACGACGACTGCATTTCAGGAAACCAGGTAGTTGAAAAAATTGCTAACAGTAAAACTAAGGTTAAACGGATTCAGGCCACTATTGAATCCACACTGCGCAACATGGAAATTGCTGAAGAAAATATTGTGATGAACCCGGACGATAAAAAGACAAAAGATTTGAAAGCAGAAAACTTGCGTAGAGCTGAAGCCATCCCACAACTAATACGCGATATGAAGGAGGAACAAGCTCTGGAGGATCTGGAATCTGGCAGCCCCAATGTTATAGGAGGCGGCGGAAGCAGTTAGAAACCAGCGCCTTAATATGCGCTTTCCATCTTCATGACTATATCGTAAATCTTCTGATTCACCGGGGCATCTATGTTATGCTTGTTGGCCAAAACAATTACCGTCCCTGCAAATAGATCTACTTCTGATTTTCTATGTGCCAAGCCATCCTGTCTCATGGATGGCATCCCATTTGGATTCATATTGTCAATTAGATTGACATAGCTATCAAAATCCTCTTGGGTTACATTAACATTCTCCTTTTGAGCTAATACCACTACTTCCTTCATGGCATTCTGCATTAAGTCACGTGCCTCTCCCGGCACTTGAACTGTTCCATAGGTTCCCCGGTGTATCATAACAGCTTGGTTCACACCAACATTGACCATAAATTTACTCCACATTCTGCGGATAATATCCTCTTCCAATATATATGGCATCTCAACCTTGTTGAACAGATCCACAACGTCCTGTAACTTCCGCTTTTTATCATCAGTCTCCTCATCAAGGCCTATGCAAAACTGGCCAAATTGAGTGTACGTAACCTTGTTACCTGCCTTAGTTGCATCCATCCCTTGAACAACACTATGAATAATTTTATCTGTACCGTACACCTCTCCAATGATCTCCTCACTGGATATTCCATTTAGTACAGATATAATAATTGTGTCTCGGGACACCTTATTCCTGACCGTCTGGATAGACTCCTCAAGCCCTGTTGATTTAACTGCAAATATGAGCAAATCGGCAGGACTTCCCTTTTCATCCTCATCTACAACTGAAAAATCACACCGTTTCCCGTTACAGAAGATACCATCCTCTTTATATTTACTCACACGTCTTTTATTGGCTACAAACTCAACGCACTCTTTTCCCAGCTTCCCGGTTAAAAAGTCCCCATACATAACGCCTAATGCGCCCATTCCTACTATTGTAACTTTATTTATTCCCATATATTACTCCCTCTCAGCCCGACGGCCTGGTGTGCTCAAATGCAATATTCCCCGGTACTTTTGAACGCATAACTAATGCCTCAGTGCCGTACTGTCCGCGCTTTTGGCAATAATTTATTTATTGCTTAACTTTTCCGTTTCCTCCTCTTTACATCCTTACGGATTTCATCAAAGCAGGCCTCATCAACTGTCCCTGCCTGACGGAATGTTTTCACAGCCTCTGACATTACCTTAAAGTTCAGGCTAGTCCCCTGACTGTCAGGAAGATAATCAAATGCTCTTTCAGATGTGATGCCAAAGCGCCCGGCTGTCTGTACTGCGTCTATATTAGCTCCAAGGAAAATAAACTCCCAGCAGTATTTTGTCTTTTGACGCTCAATCTGAGCTTTAACTTTTTCAGAGGAGTATTCACGGCTAGCGTTCTCTTCACCGTCTGTAATAATAACAAACATCACCTTTTCAGCGCGGTAATCATCTGCGGTATGTTTTTGAGCGTTGCCAATTTTGTTAATAGTTCTGCCAATTGCATCAAGAAGCGCTGTTGACCCGCCAACTTGATACTCCTTATCTGTGATAGCACTAACTGCCTTGATATTGATGCGGTCGTGGAGAATTTCATAATTGTTATCAAACAACACTGTTGTGATGTGGCATTCACCATCCACCGCCTGCTGTTTTTCAAGCATTGAATTGTATCCACCAATGGTGTCCGCTTCCAGTCCGCTCATAGATCCGCTTTTGTCCAGTATGAATACTAGCTCTGTTAATCCTTTTTTCATTGTAAATGCACTCCTTAAGATTTTGTGTCTTAAGGATAACAGTATTTTAGGATCAAGGGGTCGCTTCAAAAGCGACATTAGCCACCAAGGAGCGCCTGGTCATACTCAAACAGAACTTCATTTATCTCAAAAATATTATACTTGCCGTTGGCAATAAAATATTCCACTATAACATCAAACTTTACAGCGTGGGATAGCGCATAGCCCGCCCGCTCCAGGAGATCTTCCGTCTCTTCAAGTGATAACTTCAATCCCACTGCTAGGGCAATTGCAGTACGTTTGCTTGGCATGTAACCTTTACCTGCCCTTATTTTTGAGAATAATTTACGGTCCAAATTGGCCCGTTTGTAGACTTCAACATCCGTCATTTCCTTGGCATCAATCAGTTTCATTAGCATGTGGGAGAAGGGCTCATCAAGGTTACCAATCAAATCATCAAGCGGTGCAGCTTCAGCATACATAGCAAAATCATCTTCAGCCATGTATAGTGCTTTCATTTCTGCATTCAGTAGTTGACTTCTTCTTATTTGGTGTGCATCTACGTAGTGCTCATCTATATAGCTTTCAACAGCTCCGAGCAGCCGGCTACTTATAGTGAAGGCTGATTTGTCAAAAACAACCAGTATAACCTCAAGGTCCTGATATGAAAGGAAATCATTAATGGCTGAGTTAGCTACCCTCAGTGCCTCATCCTTTGGAAAGCCATAGATTCCGCTTGATATTAAGGGAAATGCAATGCTTTCACACTGGTTTTCTACAGCTCTTTTCAAGGAGTTCATGTACGCCATCCGGAGAAGCTGCTCACTTTCCTTCCTAGTCCACTGCTGATATACGGGCCCAGCCGCATGGATGACAAACTTGGAGGGCAAACCAAATCCAGGCGTAATAACAGCATCACCGGTCTCAATTGGGGCAAGTTTATCACACGCCGCCTGAAGCTTTGCCGCTCCTGCATCCTCAAATATTGCACCACTAACTCCGCCACCCATCTTCAGAGCGGTGTTTGAAGCGTTGACAATTGCATCAACTTTCATTTTTGTTATATCCTGACGGACAATTGTAAAAGGCAAAGCAATTTCCTCCATAAATACATCTATGAACCTTATTTTATCATATTTCATAAGAAGCTACCAGCAGTACAGACATTTTTAAAGAAAATATGAAGAATTTAAACATTCTACTTGAACTTATAAAATTATCGTTGTATAATAACGATACGTACTATACTTACGATTTTGGAGGTGTTTTTAGTGAATTTTGTCGAAAGCGCAAAAGTTGAACTGAAGCGTGAAGTAAATGCAGATTTCAAAAAAGAAGTTATAGCATTCGCTAATACGGATGGTGGCGAAATATTTATCGGTGTAAACAATGATGGCACAGTTAGAGGTGTAGAAAATTGTGACGATGTCATGTTGCAGATTGGCAACATGATTCGTGATGGTATTAAGCCTGACTTAACTGCTTATACCCACATTGAAACACTGTTAGAAAACAATACTAAAATCATTCGTGTAGCTGTCCTTCGGGGCACAAAGCGTCCTTACCATCTAGCTGAAAAAGGATTAAAACCAAGTGGCGTTTACGTACGGCATGGTGTATCATCAGTTCCTGCTACCTCTGAAGTTATTAGACATTTGTTACGAGATAGTGATGGAGATGTTTTTGATAAGTCACGTTCTTCAAACCAAGACCTCACTTTTATTTATGCTGAAAATTATTTCAACAACAGTGAAGTGGGTTTTTCACCTAACAATAAGCGTTCTTTGGGTCTTGTTGATATAGACGGGTATTACACTAATACAGCGTTACTTCTGTCTGACCAATGTCAACATAGTATTAAATGTGCAGTCTATGAAGGCACCGGGAAGACCAAGTTCAGATCACGTAAAGAGTTTGGTGGTTCCATTCTAAAGCAGATGGACGAAGCTTACGATTTCTTAAAAATTAATAACAACCTTAATTCCACGCTAGACGGATTAAAACGTATAGATCATCCGGACTACCCTGAATACGCGCTTCGTGAGACACTGCTCAATACCATTGTTCACCGTGATTATGATTACTCGGGTAGCACAATTATTAATATATTTGATAACCGCATAGAGTTTGTATCGCTAGGGGGGTTAGTAAGAGGCATTACTATGGTCGATATTTTGGGAGGCGTTTCTCAACCCAGAAATACTGTGCTTGCTTCAATTTTTTATCGTCTAGAATTAATTGAATCATATGGCACCGGCATACAAAGAATTATTGAGAGTTATGAAGGCCTATATCAACAGCCTGAATTTAAGCCTGCACCTGCATCATTTGTTGTAATTATTCCAAAGATTGATTATAGCTTATCCAGCTTTGATTACAATGTGTCTCGTGAAGAAATTGTGATGACATTAATAGATAAAAATAATGGACACATTTCACGCAAGGATGTAGAGCTTTTAAATATCTCAAAACACGAAGCTATTAAAATATTGAATAATCTTATATCTGAGGGTTTTATACGAAGGACTGGCTCGGCAAGGGCTGTGCGTTATGTAAAAACCAACAGCAATGCCGATTACACAGTTTTAGAAAAGTACCGTTAAATAAACAAGTAAGCCGCTAAGCTCCTAATGTAGGGACGCTTAGCGGCTTCTTTATTTTATTGTGGTTTTTTTACCTTGTGGAGAACCGCGTTCATCCTGTTTAGGATCAGAGCTCTCTTTTCTTCAGAGATGGATGAGAATATTCCACCGGAAAACATATCCATCAATGATCTGTCAGATGCACGTGAGAAGAACTGGTCCTCCGGGAAGCTACGTTCAAGGACTACTATCATGCAGTCCAGAACAACTCTACGCGCCTCAGGTGACTTAGCAATATCAGTTAATGAGTCATGAACCGAGTAATATCCTTCTGTGGCTTCAATGCCAGCGGAGATTTCTTCAATACTGTTGAACCAGTTACGGGCGTCCTGTGCATACTTAAACTCTGGGAATACATATTGTGTTGGCTTTTCTTGGACGCTATAAAGAGTTGCTGAATCAGTGTGGTCCCCGGCTTTAACAGTTAGGAAGGAGCCATCCGGACTCAAGGATACATTGGAGAATACAAACACATGACTTCCTTTAACTGTCTGGTGAAGTTTCCCGTCAACATACAAGCTGACTTCAGGAAGGTTTGAATAGACACGTATTTCAGTTTGGGTACCGGGTTTGGCAAAGAAACGCTTACCTGCAAGGTGGACAAAGGACTCTTTAGAGAACCAGGCCTTGTACACATAGTAGGCGTCCTTCTTTATTTTGCGGTCCATAGTGACCAATCCCTTGTTGTTCCTACCACTTGTTCCGCCCTCACGACGGAAGCTGCTTCCAAAGTCAAACATGTTCCAGACAAATGTGCCCCAAACCCATGGACGTGTGGAGAATGCTTCACATGCGTGCTCGTGAATAAGCGCCTGGTACTCCTCTGTGTAGTCCATTTTAGCGGGGTTCTCGGAGTGATAGGTAAGGATGGCATCGCAACCATACTCACTTATTGAGACAGGGCGGTCCGGATACTTTCCGTGATACTCCTCCAACCACTCCTCAAGCTCTGTCATAGGACCGCGGTACCATCCAAAATAGTGGTTCCAGCCTTGAACGTCAGATGAGTCATGGAGCTTGTGATCCCAAGGTGTTCCATACTCATGGGCAATAACGGTCAGCCTGGTAGTATCTATGCTGCGGACTGCGTCTGAGAGGTCCTTGTGACATTTGAGAAGTGTAGGATGATCATTACCACCCATTAGGATCTCGTTAGAGAGTCCCCAGAAACAGATAGACGAATGGTTGTAGTTCTGCACACACATCTCTTTAATTTCATTTACTGCAATTGCATGGGCGTCGGCGTCCCAACTTGAGACGAAGTATGGAATTTCTGCCCATACAACCAATCCAAGCTTATCGCAGGCATCGTATATATCGTGGCTCTGCTGGTAGTGTGCGAGACGGATGCAATTTGCTCCCATATCAGCTATGATCTGCGCGTCCTCAAAATGCTCCTCCCTGGTCAAGGCGTTGCCCTTGTAGAGCCTGTCCTGGTGACGGCATACGCCGCGCAAGCTATATGGCTCACCATTTAGTATGAAACCGCGCTCCTTATCAACCGAGAAGGTACGTACCCCAAAGGATGTGGACACCTCATCCACTACCTCATTATAGGATACAAGCTGCACATGTGCTGTGTACAGATATGGGTCCTCTACACCCTGCCACAGGCGAGCATCAGGCAGGAAGACCTTTAGTCTTGTTTCATCCTCTGCAAAAGCCCAGGCCTCCGCCACTACATTTGAGTCTGCATCCTTAATCTGCAGGCCCACAGTCTGCTTCCCACCAATATTGGTCAAATGAGCTCTAACCTTTACTTCCGCTCCACCATTACATGGTACTGCGTCAACAAATATGCCACTGCCGCCCAACATGTCCTGCGTGAAATGGCTAGCAGCTACACTTATGAGCCGTACTCCCCGGTACAGTCCACCGTAGAAAGTAAAGTCAGCGCGCTGAGGGTAAATTTTATCACTGTAGGTGTTGTCACATAGTATTGCCAGTACATTCCGGTCGTTAGGTACGCAAACATCAGTAACATCAATGCGGAATGCGCTGTATCCCCCGCTATGTTTACCGGCTAGCTTTCCATTGACCCAAACCTCACAAACAAGGGAAGCTGCACCAACTTCAACATATACTTTTCCACCCTGTACCGGCTGATGTGGGGTATCAAACTCCGTCACATACCAGTAGGCTCCGCGGTCATATTGTGATCCATCATGGCCATCTATTGCATTCCATGTATGGGGCATCTCAATTGTTTCCCAGCCTGCATTGTCCGGCATACTTCCCGGAACAGTGCTGCAGGTCTTGCTAAATAGCCATGGTCCTGTCATCTCTGTTATATATCGCATACTCAATAAACCCCTTTGTAATTAATAAAGTAAAATCAACATCAATGATATCATTATTAGCCTATTTAGCCAATTGTATAAAAAAGCAATATATATTGCAAATATGTGCGTTTCGTGATAACATAAATAGAAAACAGCTGCTCAAAACACAGGATGTGGGGTAATAACATGTCAATAATTCACTTTAGGTACAAAGATAATGACTTTTATATCCATCATATGGTATCTGATTTCCCCGTAAAAGAGATGATTAGGGTGTCAAAAGCCGAACACTTTTGAGCTAGCTAAAAGATAAAAGATGT
>CAZIVK010000068.1:0-7477 GCA_964542515.1 uncultured Oscillospiraceae bacterium
TGGGTGCCTCGCGTCTCAATATCCCCACGGTCATGGTCAGTGGCGGACCTATGCTGGCAGGAGTAAATGACGGTGAGAACCTCAGCCTTTCAAGCCTC
Organism: uncultured Oscillospiraceae bacterium; assembly: GCA_964542515.1. Taxonomy (GTDB): domain Bacteria; phylum Bacillota; class Clostridia; order Oscillospirales; family JAAYOS01; genus CAZIVK01. The sequence continues at coordinate 99 of CAZIVK010000068.1, forward strand.
TTTGAAGCGGTGGGAGCTAGGATGGGCGGCCTTATAGATGACGCCCAGCTCACCAAAATTGAGAAGTCCGCCTGCCCAGGTTGCGGATCCTGCTCAGGAATGTTCACAGCCAACTCCATGAACTGCCTCTGTGAGGCCATTGGCATGGCGCTTCCAGGAAATGGCACAGTTCCAGCAGTGAGCTCCGGAAGAGTACAGCTTGCCAAGCAGGCAGGTGTGGCCGTAATGGAGCTCCTGAAGAAGGATATACGCCCACTCTCCATACTCACTGCCGAGGCCTTCCAAAATGCTCTTGCCGTGGATATGGCGCTGGGTTGCTCCACAAACAGCGTCCTGCACCTTTTGGCCATTGCATATGAAGCGGGCATTGAACTTGATCTGGAGCTGATAAACCAGGTCAGCTCAAAAACACCTAACCTCTGCAAGCTGAGCCCAGCCGGCTGCCATCACATTGAGGACCTGCACCATGCAGGAGGCGTACCGGCTGTTATGAAGGAGCTGGCCAAGGGCGGCATTCTGAACACATCCCTTCTAACCGCCACCGGCAGGACTGTTGAAGAAAATATCTCCTCCGCCAAAAACCTTAACCCTGCAGTCATCAGGCCTATTGAGACACCCCACTCCCAAACCGGAGGCATTGCAGTACTCAAGGGCAACATAGCACCGGATGGTTGCGTTGTAAAACGCTCCGCAGTTGCTAAGGAGATGCTTGTATCCTCCTGTACCGCACGTGTCTTTGACGGTGAGGACAGCGCCATAAAGGCAATCTACTCCGGCAGCATAAAGAGTGGGGATGTTGTTGTTATAAGGTATGAGGGTCCTAAGGGCGGTCCCGGAATGCGGGAGATGCTAAACCCCACATCGGCCCTCGTGGGCATGGGACTTGATAAAAGTGTGGCACTAATAACGGACGGACGTTTTTCCGGTGCTACACGCGGAGCAGCCATAGGACACATCTCTCCCGAAGCTGCGGACGGAGGACCCATCGCTCTAGTGCAGGACGGAGATATAATAGATATTGATATACCCCAGGGAACCATCGATCTTAAAATTTCCCCATCGGAACTTGAGGAACGCATGTCCAAATGGACACCACCGGATCCCCGAATCACCCGAGGGTGGCTCTCACGCTACAGCCGGCTTGTTAGCTCGGCCAGTACGGGTGCAGTAATGCGATAGCCGTTTACCGGCGGATTGGAGACTTTATATGTCAAGACAGATTAAAATATTCGACACGACGTTAAGAGACGGAGAGCAGTCACCCGGCTGCAGCATGAACCTTGCAGAAAAGCTTGAGTTGGCAACACAACTTGAACGCCTGAAGGTGGACGTAATAGAGGCCGGTTTTGCCATAGCCTCACCGGGTGACCTGGAGTCCATCAAGGCCATATCCCACAGGGTAAAGGACTCCGTTATATGCAGCCTCGCCAGGGCTCTCCCCAAGGATATTGACGCCGCTTACGAAAGTGTAAAGAACGCAAATGCACCCCGTATTCACACGTTCCTTGCCACATCGCCTGTGCACATGGAGTACAAACTCAAGATGACCCCGGAACAGGTAGTTGAAAAAACTGCCGCCATGGTTGCCTACGCCAAAAAGTACTTGAGCGATGTTGAGTTTTCAGCCGAGGACGCATGCAGGAGCGACCCCGACTTCCTGGTACGGGTATTTGAAGCGGCCATTGCAAACGGTGCTACAACTATAAATATCCCTGACACAGTGGGATACATTACAGCATCAGAAATATATGACCTAGTTTCACACATCAAAAGAAATGTCCGGGGCATAGAGAAGGTTGATATATCGGTGCACTGCCACAACGACCTAGGTATGGGCGTAGCAAACTCCCTTGCCGCTGTCAGGGCAGGAGCCACACAGGTGGAGTGTACCATCAACGGAATTGGTGAGCGCGCAGGAAACGCGTCACTCGAGGAGGTTGTCATGTCCATTGCAACAAGAGGACAGTTTTTTGACGCACACACCGGGGTTGCAACAGACCAGATATATCGCACTAGCAGACTTCTTCAGACCATTATTGGTGTACAGATGCCCCCAAACAAAGCTATAGTTGGCGCCAATGCCTTTGCACATGAGGCTGGAATCCACCAGCACGGCGTGTTGGCCGAGCGCACAACATATGAAATCATGACCCCTGAGTCGGTGGGAATTAAACAAAACCTCATGGTTCTGGGTAAGCACTCGGGCAAACACGCTTTTGACTCGAGGTTGCGGGAACTGGGCTTTGAACTCACATCGGATCAGCTCTCCCAGGCCTTTGATCAGTTTAAACTTGTGGCAGACAAGAAGAAAGTGATAACCGATAGAGACCTGGAAGCTATTGGAGGTGGGTACACCGCAGAGGCCGACGAACCCGGAAGGTACGAACTGGTAAACTTTGTAATAAATATAGGTAAGACTATATCCTCCACCGCAAACATCACACTTGCTGACGGTGAAGACAAACTGGAGAGTGTTGCATTTGGCGATGGACCCGTTGACGCAGCCTTCAAAGCTATCCATGAGATAGCGGGAACGGAATTCTCCCTTGAGGACTACTCACTGCGCGCAGTCACTGAAGGAGAGGATGCACTGGGAGAAGCCACAGTCAAACTCAAGTACGGGGACACCGTAGCAACCGGACGCGGCGTATCAACTGACGTAATAGAAGCAAGCATCAAGGCCTATATAAACGGCGTAAATAAACTCCAGGCAGTCCTTGCATAATTTACCGAAAGGAGAAACCTATGGAAAAGCACGCATACATCCTCGACTCAACCCTGCGCGACGGTGCCCAGGGCGAGGGGATATCATTTTCTATTGAGGATAAACTCAACCTTGTCTCAGCCCTGGATGACCTGGGCGTTGAGTATATCGAAGCAGGAAACCCGGGATCCAATCCCAAGGACATTGAGTTTTTCAAGAAGTTGACAGACCTCACACTAAAAAATTCCAAGATAGCCGCCTTTGGCAGCACAAGGCGCAAAAACACCCCCGTTGAGGACGATGCTACCATTAGATCCATAATGTCTACAAACACAGATGTAGTAGTCCTTTTTGGTAAGAGCTGGGACCTCCATGTCACAGAAGTTCTCTGCACCACACTTGAAGAAAATATTGCAATGATTGAGGACTCAGTAGGCTACTTTGCCTCAAATGGCAAGGAGGTAATCTATGACGCCGAGCACTTCTTTGACGGTTACAAGGCAAACCCTGAATACGCCCTTCTCACACTCCTAGCGGCGGAGCGCGGTGGTGCAAGCTGCATAGTTTTATGCGACACCAATGGCGGTTGCTTCCCTGATGAGATCAAGGAAATTACCTCCTTTGTAACGGATAACTTGGGTGTAACAATAGGTATCCACTGCCACAATGACACAGGTTGCGCTGTTGCCAACACATTGGCGGCCGTGGATTCCGGCGCTCAACATATCCAGGGCACATTTCTGGGCTTTGGTGAGAGGTGCGGAAACGCAAACCTCAGCACCATTATTGCAAACCTCCAGCTAAAGAAGGGTATCAGCTGTCTTCCCGAATGCAGTATGACATCGCTCACCTCCACCGCACGCTACATCGCAGAGATATCCAACGTACGGATAAGTGGCAACGAACCCTATATCGGCAACAGTGCATTTGCCCATAAGGCCGGCATGCACGCCGACGGAGTCAGCAAACTGTCACGCTCATTTGAGCACATCAGCCCAAACCAAGTGGGCAACAACCGCAGATTCCTCATGAGCGAGATGGCCGGCAGGGCCTCGATTATGCACAAACTTAGCTCAATCAATCCGGAACTCACACGAAACTCCCCCGAAACTCTGACCATCATAGAAAAGCTCAAGGAGCTAGAATATCGTGGGTATCAGTTTGAAGCCGCTGAATCAAGTTTTGAGCTGGTGGTAAAACGGGAGCTTGGAATGTATAAGCCATTCTTTGAACTCATAAACTTTAAAATAATAGGTGAACAGCCCGTTCATGACAGCAACAACTCCTCCGCCACCATCAAGGTCCGCGTGGGCGATAGGGATGAAATAACCGCCGCTGATGGGGACGGACCCGTCAATGCCCTGGATAAGGCCCTGAGAAAGGTCCTTGAAGTCTTCTATCCCCACCTGGGTAACGCCCACCTGACAGACTACAAGGTCAGGGTGCTCGACCCACAGTCCGCCTCAGCCGCGAAGGTACGTGTCCTCATCACCTCCTCCGACGGCGAGGATGTCTGGTCCACAGTAGGTGTGTCCACCGACATAATTGAAGCAAGCTGGATAGCCCTGGTGGATTCTATAGAGTGCAAGCTACTCAAGCATACGAAAGGAGTTAACTAAATATGGGAATGACTATGACACAAAAGATACTGGCCGCCCACGCCGGACTGGACTCGGTGATGGCAGGGCAACTTATAGAGGTACCAGTTGATATGGTTTTAGCAAACGATGTCACGGCCCCCGTCTCAATAGTTGAGTTCAACAAGGCCGGTGCAGATAAGGTCTTTGACGGGGAGAAGATATCCCTTGTTATGGACCACTTCACCCCAAACAAGGACATTAAGTCCGCAGAAAACTGCAAAATGGTGAGAGCTTTTGCTCACGCCAAGGGCATATCAAACTTCTTTGACGTAGGAGACATGGGTATCGAGCACGCCCTCCTCCCTGAAAAGGGCCTTGTTGCTCCTGGTGAACTTGTTATTGGCGCGGACTCACACACATGCACATACGGTGCACTCGGCGCATTCTCCACTGGCATGGGCAGTACAGACATAGCTGCAGCCATGGCAACAGGGCGCTCCTGGTTCAAAGTCCCCTCAGCCATAAAGTTCACGCTTAAAGGTGCCTTCAGGCCGTGGGTGTCCGGAAAGGACCTCATCCTCCACATAATCGGTATGCTTGGAGTTGACGGAGCACTATATAAGTCTATGGAGTTTTCCGGAGACGGCGTTGCCAACCTCACAATAGATGACAGACTCTGCGTTGCTAACATGGCAATAGAGGCCGGCGCCAAAAACGGGATCTTCCCCGTGGACCAAGTAACCCTAGACTATATATCAGATAAAGTCTCACGCCCATACAATGTCTACTCCCCAGATGGCGACGCTGAATACGACGCAGTCTATGAAATTGACCTCCGTGAAATCAAGCCCACCGTTGCATTCCCCCACCTGCCCGAAAACACAAAGCAAGTGGAAAACGCAGAGCGCGTGGAGGTAGATCAAGTTGTAATAGGCTCCTGTACCAATGGTCGCATAAGCGACCTCAGAGCAGCCGCAGAGGTTTTTAAGGGCCGCAAGGTTCACAAAAGTGTCAGAGTTATCATCATCCCTGCAACCCAAAAGATATACCTGGATGCCCTCAGAGAGGGTCTGTTGGAAATCTTCATTGAGGCCGGAGCAACTGTAAGCACCCCCACCTGTGGTCCCTGCCTCGGAGGACACATGGGCATCCTAGCTAAGGGCGAGCGCGCCGTTGCCACCACAAACCGCAACTTTGTCGGACGCATGGGGCACCCAGAATCGGAAGTATACCTATCAAACCCTGCAGTAGCTGCCGCAAGTGCAGTAGCCGGTTACATCACAACACCGGACACATTAAACTAAAGAAAGCGGAGGTCATTATGAAAGTTACCGGAAAAGTATTTAAGTACGGGGATAACGTGGACACAGACGTCATAATCCCCGCAAGATATCTCAACACCACCGATCACAATGAGCTCGCAGCCCACTGTATGGAGGATATTGACGCCACATTCCGAAGTAAAGTCAGTCCCGGCGACGTCATTGTAGGAGGCTACAACTTTGGCAGCGGCTCCTCCCGGGAGCACGCCCCTATTGCCATCAAAGCTAGCGGTATATCCTGTGTTATTGCAAAAAGCTTTGCACGTATATTCTACCGCAACTCAGTAAACACAGGTCTTGCAATCTTGGAGTGTGAAGAGGCCGTGGACGCAATATCAAAGGGAGACTCCCTGGAGGTGGACTTTGACACAGGCATCATAACTAACCTTACAAAGTCTGAGACATATACAGCACAACCTTTCCCTCCGTTCATTCAAAAGATCATAGATGCCGGTGGACTTATGAACTCTGTGACGGCAGGGGGTTCTGCCAATGCCTAGCTACAACATCGCTCTCCTTAGAGGTGACGGAATAGGCCCTGACATCATAAACGAGGCCGTAAAGGTACTGGATGACGTGGGAGCCCTATTTGGGCACACCTTCAATTACACCGACGTGATTGCCGGAGGGGTTGCAATTGACAAGTTTGGAGTGCCCCTTCCGGACTCCGCACTTAAAATATGCCTTGAGGCCGACAGTGTCCTTTTGGGCGCGGTGGGAGGTCCAAAGTGGGATAATCTTCCCGGAGACATCAGGCCGGAACGCGCTCTGCTGGGCATCCGCAGTGCTCTAGGCCTGTACGCTAACATCCGCCCGGCAGTCCTCTTCCCTTCCCTATTAGCCGCTTGCCCTCTGAAGGAGAGTATAGTGGGCACAGGATTTGATTTTGTTGTTGTACGCGAGCTGACAGGCGGTCTTTACTACGGTGAGCGGGGCAGAAAAGCCACCGAAAACGGTGTTGCAGCATACGACACCATGATATATAATGAGCGGGAGATTGAGCGTATTGGTCGCACCGCGTTTGAGCTGGCCCAAAAACGTGAACGTAAAAAACTTGTTAGCGTAGACAAAGCAAATGTCCTTGAGTCCTCCAGACTCTGGCGTGAGGTCATGCACAGCATTAAGGATGACTACCCCTCCGTGGAGTATTCGGACATGCTTGTGGACAACGCCGCTATGCAACTCGTTAAAAACCCCAGACAGTTTGATGTTATTGTCACGGAGAACACCTTTGGTGACATCCTCTCAGATGAGGCCGGAATGATAACAGGCTCCATCGGAATGCTAGCCTCCGCCAGCTTGGGTGAAGGCCGCGGTCTCTATGAGCCCATCCACGGATCTGCTCCGGACATTGCCGGCAGGGATCTGGCAAACCCCATTGCAACCATCCTATCTGTAGCTATGATGCTACGCATGTCCTTTGGTCTTGCGGCTGAAGCGGACGCCATTGAACGTGCAGCCACCCAAACCTTGGAGGATGGTCTGCGCACTGCAGACATAGGCGGTGGCGCAAATTCACTCGGTACAGTAGCAATGGGCACCGCCATCCGCAGCAGAATCTCTGTGTGACTTAGTTACGGTTCGGCCAGAATATTAGCGGTATAATTAAGACACAATAAGCTAATGATTCAGATCTAAGGATCAAACAAAGGAGAGATTGACATGGCAATGACCATAACAAAAGACAACTTCACAACGGATGTAATCAACTCAGGCGGCAAAGTACTAATAGATTTCTGGGCTCCCTGGTGTGGTCCCTGCAGAATGATTGCC
>CAZIVK010000069.1:0-5106 GCA_964542515.1 uncultured Oscillospiraceae bacterium
CCAAGTCTGTAGCGGACTTACACCGCCGAGTAATTGCCCATGCCGGGCGCACAACGAAAAAAGGTGAGGCTAATTACAAAAGCCTCACCTTTTTCGAGTATTCATCATGCTAAGATTTTGTCAGGTACTTCATTTATAAATGGTTTTCCCTATATTGCTTTGGAGTTACATTAAACGCTTTTTTAAAAGCTGAATAAAAGTTACTTTTGCCCAGATATCCACATTTTTCTGCAATCATATCTATACTCATCTTGGAATTTAACAGCATATCAGAAGCTTTTTGCATGCGAATTTCAGTTATAAGTTCCACAAAAGATTTTCCAGTGTGCTGCTTAATAAGCCTGTAAAGGTAATCACTGCTATAACCAAATCTTTGTGCTGTGGAGGCGCGCGTAGCTACAGCACTGTTTTCTCGTAGATACTTCATCAAAGGCTGCAGTGGGTTATCTGCAGTTTTTGTCTCATAGATATGTATTTGATCCTTAAGATCTCTGATTATATATGAAATCAGCAATTGAAAATGAAGGTTTAAAATTCTAGAGGTCAATTTCGGCTGAGAGAGGTCAATATCGCAGTACATCTGATTAATCAATTTTTTAATAGAATTATCGCAGTTAACATAAATTGTTGTTGTACTGTTGCCTCCAAACAGTGCGTTATTAAAGAACCCGGAGAAAACGTCATCTTCACTGATCAAACCCGCAAATGCATTGTGAAAGGTCTTTTTCTGTATGAGTATATTGACAACTATACTATTGTCATCGTGAACGCTTAGTGAATGCTCCATGCCGGGTGGCATAATAAAGAAATCCCCCTCTTCTAGTTCAAAGAGCGAATCCGGGAATACATTGATACATTTTCCGCTATAGACAAACAGCGCCTCGAAAAAGCTATGCTTATGCATTAATGCAGGAAAATAACGCGGCTGTGTATCCATGTAAATATAACTTCCATGCATGGCACTATCATCTAACTCGGACTCAATGGGCTTATTATAAACAAGTCTATTAATCATGCTCAGATCATCTGACTCAAGATTCTGCAGTGCATATGAAATAATATCATTTTGGGTTATCTTTCCCGAGGAGTACTCTAATACAGCTTTTTTTATAATTTTCTCAAATGGGCTTAAAGGTACATGATTTAAGTCTCTATTCAATTTAATCTCCTTGTTCTCAAAACAGACCCCAGCTTAAGCGTTTGCCGCTATTGAAACATCATATTTTTTATATTATCATTATAAATATTAGAAGTCAACAAGTTTTAGGAAGGTGCTTTGCATGACAAATAAACTAAATCAGACTTATTCTTAATCTGTATAGCGGTGAGAGTTCCTCCGGAGAATTCTCAATTGGTGCATACGAAACTTTGGTCTTAAAAATATAGTAATCTAACCCTACAAATAATTCTCGTTACCGGGCATGCCACATTTTATGGCATGTCCGGTATTTTATTTGTACCCCTATGCATATCCTTACATAAGGCATTCCAATTAATTACCAGGAACTTGTTTTGTTGAATTGCGTCGAATTGTATGTTATTATTTTATTACTATACTAAGAGGGAGTACACTAAAACATGTCAATATTTAAAAGACCTATCCGTGTCATGTGGGCATTTACAATATTATTAATACTTTTTTCTGGCTGTGGAGCTATGAGTGAGGTGTTTCCTGAGGCAAGCCCCTTACCAACGACCAACTCCCCTACCCCATCAAGCCCTACTCCCACTACTCCCACTACACCAACAGATCCTCCGGCCAGTGAAAATGGGATGCGCGGAGTTTGGGTCTCAACGGTGCTAAACCTTGACTATCCCAGCAAAGCGGGCCTATCTAAAGATGAACTTATGGCTGAAGCCATAAAAATACTTGATAACAGCGCCGCAATGGGTTTCAATGCGGTGTTTCTGCAGGTGCGCCCATCTTCAGACGCACTGTATAAATCAGAAATATATCCCTGGTCATCATATCTCACTGGTGAGCAAGGTCTGGCTCCGGACGGGGATTTTGATCCTCTTGAGTTCTGGGTACAGGAGGCCCATAGCCGCGGATTGGAACTACACGCATGGATAAATCCCTACAGGGTGGCAAGACAAAATCACGACCTCAACTCACTTGCTCCTGATCACATAGCAAGAAAAAATCCCGGTTGGGTGGTTATGCATACAGACGGCCACATGTATTTTAACCCCGGAATTCCAGCCGTACGGGCTCTAGTGATTGATGGCGTAAAAGAGATTGTTGAAAACTATGATGTGGATGGTATCCACTTTGACGACTATTTTTACCCCGACCCAAGCTTTAATGACTCAGACACCTTCAAGACATTCGGCGGAAAATACTCTGACATAGAGGTGTGGCGCCGTGACAACATAAATATTTTGATTGAGGACACATATATAGCTATCAAGGACATAGACGCTGACGTAAGTTTTGGAGTCTCCCCCTTTGGGATATGGGCCAACAAATCATCCAACCGGCTGGGCAGTGCCACTAATGGAAACCAATCATATTACAGCCACTACGCTGACACCCGTGGCTGGGTAAAGAACGGTTGGATTGACTATATATGTCCACAGCTCTATTGGAATATCGGCTTTGAAATTGCTGATTACGAAGTCCTTCTGAACTGGTGGGTGGATGTAGTACGTGGAACGGATGTAGACCTATACATTGGTCACGCCTCATACCGGTCCGGTGCTGATAACCCCTCTAGCCCCTGGTACGGGACCTCAGAACTACGCCGCCAACTTCTCCTAAATTCCGAAACTCCTGAGGTCAAAGGATCTATACACTTCAGGTATCAGTTCTTTACCTCCTATCCCGCCCTTGGCAACTTTATTTCTTCCTACCATTCAGACGCCACTCCGGAGGACTACCCTCAAATGGATCAATACAACAACAGTGGAACCATCACAGTTGGAAGACCCTCTGCTGACATGTCAACATCCTTCGGTAACATTTATGTTCTGGGAAGCTGTTCTCCGGAACAACCCCTCTACTTAAACGGCACCGAGGTGGAAAACATTACAGATGAAGGCTTTTTTGGAGTGGATTACAGGTTGGAAGTGGGAGCAAATCTACTGACCTTTACTCAAGGTGAAAACACCCTCACAAGAACAATAACCAGAAATACCGGGAGCTCTGTAACAGAGCCCTCCACTATGGTGCGGGACAAGGCGGAAATTATTGAAGGCACTACCTACCCACATTCTTACGACGTCTACATCACTCCCGGAGAAAAAATTACTTTCAGATGTACCGCACCTATAGGGTCTACTGTTAATGTGACCTTAGCGGGAGTCACCTATAAGCTTTCACCATCTACTACCAAGAGCCCCGGAAATGACGGTATCTACTATACCGCACACTCCTACACATATGCCATGCCTAAGACAAACGTAACCGGCAGAGTAATTACAATAGGTGTTCCTGTTTATACAATGGAATATGAAGGCATGACCTACACCCGTGAGGCCACAGCCGCTCTCAAATGCATAACTCCGTCTGCACCCTTCTATGCCAAGGTCACATCGGATGTTGCAAACATATACCCATCATCCAAGACATCCGGCGGCCCCTCCGGAGAGCTAGAACTTGGAGCCACAGACTATATCACTGCCATAACAGCGTCAGGCAGGTGGGTGCGCCTTGGCTTAGGTCACTGGATTATGCGTGAGGATGTTGAGTGCTATGACGGCAACACAACGCTTAAGGCCAACCTATCAGACCCCGTCTATACTATTGGGGAGAAGTGGGACACACTTAAGTTTAAAGTCTCTACGCCAACAGCCGCAGTGGCCACACTTTCAGATAATGTAATTACTTTAAAGATCAGTGCACCGGGCAATGTTCCTACTTTAAAATTACCCGTAGGCTCACTTCCGGACGCCTTTTCATCTACCTCGGATGACACATCTGCTATATACCGCCTGACTATAGGTGACGCTACAAAGCTGGACGGGTACTTTCTCAGTTTTTATGACGACTCAATTGTTCTTAACCTTAAACGTAGACCAAAACTGGCTGACTCCATCAAGTCACCACTCAGTGGTATCGTAATAATGTTGGATGCTGGACACGGAGGCAACGACACAGGGGCGCAGGGTCCTCTTGGCAATTCTGGATATGCTGAAAAAGATATAACCCTTGACACTGTCCGGAAGCTGAAATACGAACTTGAAACTCTAGGTGCTACTGTTCTACTCACCCGCAGCGGGGACAATGCCGTAACTCTGGATGAACGCCTCTCCCTCTCAAGAAATGTAAAGCCCGACCTCTTCCTCTCTATACACAACGACGCCGTAGAGATCAACCGTGACGCCACCTCTATCCGTGGCATGGGAACCTGGTACAGCAAGAATTACTCGTATGACTTTGCCTCTGCACTTGTTCACTACACATCAGGGCAACTCGGACGTCTCAACCGCAAGACAAATCAGACTAACCTATACGTATGCCGTGCAACATGGACACCCTCAGTAATCTTTGAGACCGGGTTTATATGTAACCCCGGTGAGTTCGCATGGCTCACTGACAATAGTAGTCAGACTGAACTTGCACGCGCAATCACCGGGGCTATAATTAATTATTTTGGTTGATTTAGAAGGTCCAGCCGTTTGACACCCACCAATATTGTACCAATGACCAACGTCAGTATCAGTTCCGGCAATAAGTATGAGCCGTTATACACCAATGAGTAAGCATAGGGTGATGCAAATCCGTAGTCTACGGCATATATACCATAAAATACAACCCCTGCCGCAAATGAAGATAAGAACCTTGCTCCTATGCATACAACTGCGGATACCTGAAATGCGTACCTACGGCCTCTAAATACCCCTGACAGCCCTAGCGCTGTAAATGCAATAACATAGTCTAGTAAGACTTGTACAGGTGTTAAGAAGTAGGGACTCTGTATGAACTGAAGTATTGCGTAAGCCAATCCTGAAGTTAATCCCAATGCAGGTCCGTGCCTTAATCCTATTAATATAATTGGAAACATTGATACCAGTGTTACCGCTCCACCCATTGGCAGCTCATACAGCTTGATGTAGCTTAGTATGAAGCCCATGGCTATTAGCAGTGCGCTCTCTACCAGAGCC
>CAZIVK010000069.1:5116-7386 GCA_964542515.1 uncultured Oscillospiraceae bacterium
TTTTCTGAGTGTTCCTTGTGTTTGACATGATTTCCTCCTAAAATGAAAATCCGCCTCTGCACAGTGTTTCTGTACAAAAGCGGCGTAGTGGAGTTAGGGTGAATAAACCTTTCCCTACGCCGGCATTATCCGGATCAGGTTAAAGGGTCGAAACCGCAGTAGGTTTCCTCTCAGCCAGTATGCACCAGCCCCCCTAACATATTAACAAGCTTAATGATACACTCTACGCTGTAGGGTTGTCAAGACATTTCTAAAATAATCGGGCAGATCGGTTTCCAAGTGGATCCTTTCACCTGTTGTAGGATGTGTAAACTCTATCATTTTTGAGTGCAAGCACTGACCATCCAAACCAAACTCATCCTTAGAAGGTCCGTAAACTTTGTCGCCTACAACGGGATGACCCGTGTGAGCCATGTGGACCCTGATTTGGTGCGTACGTCCTGTCTCCAAAATGCAGCGGATATGGGTATATGCCGAGTTTAGAAGGCCGCTTATACCGTAAAACCGCTCAACTACCTCCCACTGGGTTGCAGCTTCACGGGAGTTTTTATCTGTAACGGCCATGCGTTTGCGGTCAAGAGGGTGACGTCCAATGGGAGCGTCTATGCGTCCGCTGTCCTCTTTAAAACCACCGCGCACCACAGCTTCATACACCCTACTAAACGAGTGCTCCTTGATCTGCTCAGACAGTGACAGATGTGCCCGGTCATTTTTTGCAACAATAATTAAACCCGATGTGTCCTTATCTAGACGGTGCACTATTCCCGGACGTAACTGTCCATTAATACCTGAGAGACTGCTTCCGCAGTGCCAAAGTAGTGCGTTTACGAGTGTGTCGTCCACGTGCCCTACAGCTGGATGAACCACCATGCCACGTCCCTTGTTTATGACAATGACATCTGAGTCCTCAAAAGCAACGTCAATAGGAATGTTCTTTGCAAGGATTTCAACTGGTTCTGGCTCGGGAATGATAACCTCTATAGTTTCACCCACTGTTACCTTGTGGTTTTTCTTTGCAACAGAGCCTTTAACAGTCACAGACCCGCCGTCCAGAAGTTTCTGGACGGCGTTTCTTGTTAGACCGGTCTCTTGGGATAGGTATTTATCTATGCGGGTGCCGCTGTTTTCAGCGCTTACTTCAATTTTCATTTTTGGGTTCAGCCCTTTCAGAGGAGCTCTTTCGCATAAGCGCTATTTCTGTTGCAATGTAGTAAATACAGAATAACGCCCCCCCGACCGTAACAAATACGTCAGCCAGATTGAAGATAGCAAACCGTACAAATGAGAACTCCAACATATCTACTACATAGCCGTGTAAAACTCTGTCAACAAGGTTTCCTACGGCTCCACCCAGGACCATTCCCAGAGGTAGAAGTCCCCACTTTGAAGTGACCTGTTTAGATAGAATTATATAGATGATAACGGCCACAGCCACAGCAGAAATTGCTGCAAGTGGCCAACGCATATTTTTCAGCATGCTAAAAGCTGCACCTGTATTTTCAGCGTAGTAGAAGTTCATTAGTCCGGGTATCATATCCACCGAACCTTGACCCTGCAGATTCTGCACAGCCCAGATTTTCAGTAGTTGATCGGCCACAACAATAAGTCCGGCCAAGAGCAGGTACAGCATTAACAGTCCTCCAAATTCTAAACGTGGGGGTAAAACTCCTTGACTACCTTGGCACAGCGTCCGCAGAGTTCGGGGTGGTCGGGGTCGCTGCCAACAGATTCGGCGTAGATCCAGCATCTCGGGCACTTTTCTGCGGATGCTCGCTCCACAGTAACATGTAGTCCAAGTACGCCTTCACAAGCTTCCCCGTCTGTTCCCTCTACAATTTCAACCTGAGAGACTATCAGCAGTGTGGGGAGCTTATCCTCAACAGAGCGGATAAATTCTAGGGTGTCTCCGGTTGCATTGAAAATCATCTTTGCTTCTAGGGGCTTGCCGATCTTCTTATCAGCACGTGCAGCTTCCAGAACTCTGTTCACGCCGTCACGTAGTGTGACAAGCTTATCCCATTTTGCTGTGAGCTCACTATTAAATCTGTAGAGTGGGTTCTCAGCTGCCATATCGTTGAAGACTGCATGGCGGGAGTCGTCTGCAGAGGAGTGGGGCATAGCTTTCCATATTTCATCCGCTGTAAATGCAAGTATAGGCGTGAGCATACGGACCATAGCGTCAAGAATTATATACATTGTTGTCTGTGCACTTCTGAATTCAAGGCTCGTGATTCCTTCACAGTACAGGCGGTCCTTAATTACATCAAGGT